>PWPY01000218.1 GCA_003558575.1 Desulfonatronovibrio sp. | reverse complement strand
TGCCAGACTTTTTCATATCTATGATACATATCGCACCGCATGCCTTTCCTTTTGAGTCCTTAACAGGAATAAGACGGGCAGGACTTTGGAACTGCGCCTTTTGTGTAATCATTGTACCAGCTTCAACCTGTTCTTCCTGTCCTGATAAAGCACTGCTCAGCAGGTTAGTAAACTCTGGATTCAAATCCTGCTCTGTATCTGTAATATCTGACAAATCAGCTGACCTGTTAAACTCTGAATTACTCTCCACCCTATTCAAATCTTTATAAAAAAAAGCCGCCCCTAAAGGTATGTTCTCCAAGAGGGTGATGAACTTGTCTTTCTCAAGACAGTTCATTCTGTAAACATGTGAGTTCCTCTCAACTGAATATTTTATGGCCCTGGATAAAAGGCCGCTGTCAAAATTCCCCTTGGGCAGATAATCCTGAGCCCCCATTCTAATGGCCTGAATCCCCAACTGCTCATCATTGATACTGGTCATGACAATAACCGGAAGTTCAGGAAATTCACTGATAATCTGCTTGACCGTGTATAGTCCCATGCTGTCAGGCAAACCCAGGTCACTTACAATAAGGTCAAGTTTACTGGCTTTAATAGTATCTCTGGCCTCGGCAAGACTATTGGCAACCTTCAGATCAAGCTGAATGCTTTTCAATTCGCGGGCAATTTCCTGAAAAAACCTTATATCCACAGGATTATCTTCAATATACAGGATCTTATAAATCTGTTCAGTCATTTTGTAGAACTCCCTGTAGTTTTTGGTGGTCCATAGTGAAAAGCATCGCTCTTCAACTTTTCTGATGGATTCTTTTTAAATTGCATACAAAAATTGCAACTAACTAACAAGTATAAATATTGCTTATTCGTAACTGACTCATTCATTGCTATAATATAAAACAAGAAAATTTCGCCTGCTGCAGAGCACACTGTTTCTTGTCGCTGGACAGTGGGCACATCCCATGCAAGGATTTCTTGCTTAAGAATAAGATTTTTTCACCAAGAGGATGAAGGGGCATGAAGGGAAGAGAAAAGGCAGATAACCTTCTGTCTTAAACTTCATGATCTCCATGTCCTTCATGGTAAACCTCTTCTGCTTTAAGAATGAGACTATGCACTCTTTTCTTTGATTGGATAGTGGGTAGAGTTCGCATTAGATTTATAGATACGGCTATTTAACAGAATGAGTTTGAACATAAAAAAGTATTTAACTTCTGAAAAAAAATGAGTTATAAATTATGCTTCATAAAAAAGGCGTAACCGTCAAAACAATCAATTAAAAGACCATGGAATCTGCTTTGAAAGTAAATTCATCCCCTGCTGCAGAAAAAATACTTGTGGTGGACGATGATCCTACTGCTCTTCTTTTTGCTTCAAGCACTATTGGAAAAGCCGGATATACGGTATACAAAGCTGCCACAGGAAATGAAGCCCTGAGCCATATTAAGCAGCATCAGCCTGACCTTGTTCTCTTAGATGTAATGCTTCCGGATATCAATGGTCTGGAAATATGCAGAACCATTAAAAAAGATAAGCTTCTCAAGCACATCTTTGTCCTGCTTTTTTCTGCCCTGCAGACAGATTCCCAGGACAAGGCACTGGGACTTGAAACCGGAGCTGATGGATACCTTGTCAAACCTGTTCATCAACGAGAACTTATAGCCCAGATCCAGGCCATGCTCAGGCTGAAACGGGCAGAAGAAAAAGTTTCCCGGCAAAAAAACTGGTACGAAACAGTACTTAACAGTCTGCAGGAAGTTGTTGTCTGCGTTGATTCAGACCTGAACCTTATCTGGGGCAATAAATCTGCCATGGACAGTATCAATACGCCCCTTAAATCAGCCATGGGACAAAAATGTTATGATCTATGGGGATGCAGGAATGAATTTCTTAATGACTGTCCAGTAGTCAGATCCATGAAGTCCGGTCAGATTGAACACGGGCTTGTCAAGGCTGATGACGGAACAACCTGGGATACCAGGGCATATCCTGTAAGAAATGAACAGGGACATGTCATCAATATGCTTGAAGTAGCCATGGATGTAACTCAAAATATTGAAACCCGCCGGGCCTTAGAACAAAACGAAGAACTTTTACAGGAAGTAACCTCCAGAATGCCTGGTGCGGTTATCCAGTATATGGTTAACAATCATCAGAAAGTCCACTTGGCCTATGTGAGTCAGGGGATTTATAATTTATTGGGCATCAGCCCTGAAACTGTTAGAAAATCTCCCCAAATATTGTGGTCAAGAATCCACCATTCAGATCTGGAACATATCCACAGTCAGTTCACAAAGAGCACTGTCAGAAACAGGGCCTTTGGTTCAGACTTTCGCGTTTTCGGTCCGGACAATGTTCCCAAATGGGTAAGGCTGAGCACTGTTCCCTACAAACGTGACGAAACTATGGCCTGGTATGCCATACTCACGGACATCACGCCCCTGAAAATTGTTGAACAGGAACTTACCCGCAAAGCTTTGCATGACCCATTAACAGGCCTGCCCAACAGAGAACTCTTTAATGACCGCTTGGATCTGGCAGTTTCCTATGCCCAGAGATATCAACAGAAAGTAGGACTTATCTTTATTGATCTCAATGGATTTAAGCCTGTTAACGATCGATTTGGACATATGTTTGGAGATTCTGTTCTGCAAACGGTTGCCAGACGATTATCCAAGTGTGCCAGAAAAACAGATACTGTGGCCAGATTTGGAGGGGATGAGTTTGTAATTATCCTTTCCAGCCTCAATGACCGAAATGATGTAGAAAGAATTCTCAAAAAAATTAGAGATATTATGCCCATGAACTTTGAAGTAAACGGGCAGCCCTGTGTTATTGGAGCTAGCATGGGCATAAGCATTTATCCGGATGATGCCCGGACCACACTTGGGCTTATAGAAGCAGCTGATAAGGCAATGTACTGTGCCAAAAAAAACCCGTCACAGGAATATCTATTCTTTAAGGACCTGGAAGAGTTCACCCAGGGGGGTGCATAGAAGCAAATCTCAAGGAGCTTGAGCAGTTGCCTTGCTTGTTACAAAAGATAATCTTGTCTATCAGACAGTTAAGTGTTAAACAAAGACATGCACTGCGGTTTATCAGTATTCTGATGGAATACTTTATAATTTTAGTTTTAAATTCAAGGAGGTTAATTAGATGAAAAACTTAATAATATTAATGATTGTTGGCACTTTCTTCCTGGCTGGCTGTGCTGAGAGCAAGCATACTGTTGGCGGAGCAGCCCTGGGTGGAATTGCCGGCGGAATTGCCGGGACTCAGATTGGCAAGGGCTCTGGCAGGACAGCTGCAATTATTGGCGGAACCCTGGCTGGTGCTGCCCTTGGTGGATATGTTGGGAGCTATCTTGACCGCATGGATCAGATGGACAAAAGAAACCTCAATTCCACCCTTGAGTCTCAGCCCACAGGCCAGACAAGCCAGTGGAATAATCCAGACACCAACACCTCTTACGCAGTCACGCCTACTAATACCTATCAGCAACAGGAAACACAGAGATATTGCCGCGAATACACTACTGAAATAATTATCGGCGGAGAAGTTGAACAGGCCTATGGCACAGCCTGCCGAATGGAAGATGGCACTTGGGAAATTATCAAGTAAGCCTGACTTTAATAGATCAATTTCCTCATCCTTACCACCCTGCTCTGGGTCTGGCCGGGGCAGGGTTATCCGCGTCTCTGGCGGAGATACCATCATGGTTCTGAATAAAGGTAATGAACAGGTGAGAATCCGATTGTACGACATAGATAGCCCTGAGTCAGATCAGCCATTAGACAAATTAGCTCGGGGAATTATTTTGGGATTGAGATACAGCACAGGGAGGTTGCCATGCAGGCTCAGAGCACCATTGAAAAAAGGTTGATTGAGGAAATAAAAGAGCTTGATCAGGAAGAAACAGAAAAAATAATTAAAATGATTCATTTTATGAAGGAAGAAATCCTGAAGGGAAAGCAGAAAGGAGCAAAACCTGATATTATGAAATATGCCTCAATGCTTGGAGATATGAGCTCTGAAGAAAATGAACTTTTTGAACAGGCTGTCCAGAGAAAGAGCATATTCAAGAACCGGAAACTGGAGTTATGAAAAAGGTTCTCCTGGATACAAACATACTATCCGCCTTTATGCGCGGTCATGAAACTGTAATAGAAAAATCCAGGAGTTACCTGCAGGTTCACGAGAAATTTACCATGAGCATTATTTCCTACTATGAGATAATGCGGGGTATAAAAGCTTTATCCAACGAAAAAAAATGTCTGATGTTTCAAAATTTTATATCTGATTGTGAGTTAATGGATATTGACCGTTCCGTAGCAGACAAAGCTGCGGATATTTATCATTCTTTGCGCAAAAAAGGTATGCTCATAGAAGATGCTGATATCCTGATCGCAGCAACAGCCATTATACATGATTTGAATATGGCGACTGGAAATATCAAGCATTTCATACGAATTGAGGGATTAAATCTGGAAAACTGGCTGGAATAGCTCTTAGCTGTTAGCTGTTATTCTGATAAGAATAACAATCGCTTTAAATTCAAAGTTTTTAAGTTGGTGGCACACAAAACATCTATACTTTAAACATCTTATTTTGTTAATGAAATGGCGGAGGGAGAGAGATTCGAACTCCCGGACCCTTTCGGGTCAACGGTTTTCAAGACCGCCGCCTTAAACCACTCGGCCATCCCTCCGCATTAGTTAATAGCAGGGTAGCTTGCAAAGCTAAGAAAAACTCACAAACCACCTCAAGCGCAAACTTTACTTTCTACAGCATCCTAAATATACATGTCAAGAACTGACTTGGACCTTTTTTCGTTTATCCTCACTGACCTTTAATGAGCACTACCTAAACATATCAAAAAATGAACAACCACAGCAATCAAGCATACGATGCATTAGCCCTTTTTTCAGGAGGGCTGGACTCCATTCTTGCTATAAAACTGATTCAAGCCCAGGGACTAAGGGTACTTGGCCTTCACTTTATTTCTCCTTTTTTTGGCCATCCTGAAAAAATTACCTTGTGGGAGGAAACCTACGGTTTATCTATCCTTCCTGTAGACGTGTCCAGAGAATTTATTTCCATGTTTATAGACGGTCCCAGATATGGACTGGGCAAGATCCTTAACCCTTGTGTTGACTGCAAAATACTAATGCTTACTGCGGCAAAAAAAATGCTCGGTCAACATCAGGCCAGTTTTATTATTTCAGGAGAAGTCCTTGGGCAAAGGCCCATGTCCCAGCGCATTGACACCCTGAATATTATCAGGAGGGATGCTGATGTAAAAAACATTTTAGTTCGCTCCCTGAGCGCCAGACATCTGCCACCCACTGATCCTGAAAAAAAAGGCATCATACTCAGAGAAAAACTGGGTGCAATTTCCGGAAGAGGACGAAAAGACCAGATCCGGTTGGCTAAAAAGTTTAATATTGATCCCATCCCCACACCTGCCGGGGGATGCCTGCTCACTGAAAAAGAATCCGCCAGGCGGTATATACCGTTACTTGAAAAGAAAAAAGATCCTCAGCCGGATGACTTTTATCTGGCAAACACAGGCAGGCAGCTATGGAATAGAAACTACTGGCTATGCATTGGACGCAACAAAGAAGATAACGAACGTCTGACAAGCCTGGCCACAGACAAAGACTACATCATCAACCTCAAATTCTTCCCAGGTCCTCTGGGGCTGCTAAGACCCATAGATGACGCATCATTGCCTGAGGAAATTCTGGAAAGCGCCTGTGAAGTTCTCAGCAGATTTTCACCCAAAGCCAGACAGTCAAACCGCAAGGTTGACCTTGTTGTTCAAAAGGAAGACTGGGAAAAAGAATTTCTAATCTGGCCTGGACAGCAACAGTCTCTTCAGTGGCAGGAACCCGTCTGGAAAAAACCATCTTATCCGGATAAAACTGAGGATAGTCATACACTCTAATGGAAGTCATATTTAATTCTTTTCTGCTGGTTATCAGCGCCTTTTTTTTGTGGTCAGGGGCGGTCTGGATTGTTGACAGCGCCTCAGCCATTGCCAGAAAATTCCGCTTATCAGAATTGACCATCGGACTGACAATCGTTGCCCTGGGCACATCCCTGCCTGAATTTCTGGTTACTTTAACTGCTGCCATACGGGGCCTTGGCGACATCGCTTTGTCAAATGTAATTGGTTCAAACATCTTTAACCTTGGAATAATTTTGGGAGTTGTGGCTTTAATCGCTCCCATACCGGCTAACAAACTC
>PWPY01000223.1 GCA_003558575.1 Desulfonatronovibrio sp. | reverse complement strand
GAGCAGTTAAGGACACCCATAAAAAAACAGGTGTTCATGGATGATCCTTTGGTCCTTAAAATAAATCCTCATGATCCTGCTCCTGTTTCAGCGATTTTACTCAGTCAGTCCATGGACAGGATTCAGAAGCTTCTCAACCTTGAGCTGACAAACAAAAAAGCTAATACCTGCCTTTATAGATGAGCCTGCTAAACAAGGGCTTTTTCAACCTGTGCTTTGACAAAAAAGGTGATTGCAGCAGACTCACCATTGTGGAGTAAGGCTACTGGGGTTCTCCCTGTGTATCCTGAGCCTGGGCCTTCATCTGTTCGTTGAGGGTGGTCAGGCTGTTGGCCATGGAATTAATAAAGTTTGCAGCCTGGTTAATGGGGATGATGAGAGTGCCAGATTCTATGGTTGTATTATCTGGGCCATTTTGAAAAAGACAGATTCTTAAATTGTTGTTGGAGAATGAGACTTTGGTAAGTCCGTCGGCAAAAATGTGCATTATTACTCCTTATAGGTTTGGGATAGTTTTTAAGTTTTATGTAAGGATCGCTGCAAAAAAGTCATTGACATAACTAATGCCAGGACATTAGTGTCCCTCTTCTACGGGATGTAGCGCAGCCTGGAAGCGCACCTGAATGGGGTTCAGGGGGTCGGAGGTTCAAATCCTCTCATCCCGACCAGTAAGAATAAGGGGTTAAGCAAGTACAGCTTAACCCTTTTTTTATGACTTTTTAATATGACTCAACGCAAAACAGGTACTGACGGTTATTAATCGTCAGTACCTGTTTTATTATCTGAAGGTTTTGTGACAGAATCTCTGGGCATCATCCAAGGAGTCTGCCAGTTGAACTACTGTCTTGAAATCATTTTTTTTGGCTGCCTGCAAAAGCTGGGTGGCCAAGTGGGCAAAATCCTCTGCCTCGCCTATCCACTCATCTTCGGCTAACATGGGCATCATCCTTGATAGTCTTGTGAATTCCTGCAGGGATTGAACCTCAGGCATGCTGTTGTTGTCGATTTGTTGCGAAATGTTTGCGTACACCTTTTCAAGTTCTGATTTTAAAGTCTTGAAATCCATTTCTTTACCGTCCTGCTCACTCTCTTATTGGGCCTTATCAGGCGAAGAAGTTTCAGGGGGCATCTGAGGATGCGCACCCATTACATTTTTCAAGGCACTGAACATATCAATGGGTATGGGGATGACTGTGGAGTTATTTGCCTGTGAAGTCATCTGGAGCATTGTCTGTAAATATCTGAGCTGCAGGGCAGCAGGATAATCAGATATAATCCTGGCTGCATCAGCAAGCTTTGCAGCAGCCTGATATTCACCTTCAGCCGCAATAACCTTTGCCCTTCTTTCCCTTTCAGCTTCTGCCTGACGGGCCATGGCTCTTTGCATCTCCTGGGGAAGGTCAATGTATTTAATTTCCACAGAGGTTACTTTAACGCCCCAGGCATCAGTCTGTTCATCGATGATGGACTGGATTTTGGCATTAAGCTTATCGCGCTGGGATAAAATTTCATCAAGTTCTGCAGCGCCGCAGACGCTTCGAAGAGTGGTCTGGGAGAGCTGTGATGTGGCATAGTGAAAATCTTCAACCTCAAGGATGGAGCTTTTGGGAGCTACAATGCGGTAATATACAACAGCACTGACTTTGATACTTACGTTGTCCTGAGTAATAACTTCCTGATGTGGAACATCAAGGGTTACTATCCTGAGCTGAGTCCTGACCATTTTATCGAGGACAGGAATGAGTATGATGAGTCCGGGTCCCTTAACATCGAGAAAACGCCCCAATCGAAATACCACTGCTCGTTCGTATTCG
The DNA here is from genome assembly GCA_003558575.1 of Desulfonatronovibrio sp. Lineage (GTDB taxonomy): Bacteria > Desulfobacterota > Desulfovibrionia > Desulfovibrionales > Desulfonatronovibrionaceae > Desulfonatronovibrio. The sequence goes on along the minus strand of PWPY01000223.1, from coordinate 20,478 downwards.
TTGAGGATTCTAATAGCATTCATAAGAAAAAGTACTACTAGAATAATAATGGGCAATGCGTAAGTAAGCATGAAAACCTCCTGAAAAAAATTATGTTTTTATGTATATGGTCATTCCTTCGACTCTGTCTACGGGAACTTCCTGTTCTGGCTCAAGACTTACCGGAGCAGAAGATCTTGCATTCCATATTTCTCCGCGTACCTTGACTTTTCCCCGGGTGCCCTCCCAGTCAAGTACCCTGACAGTATCATTGGTAATTCCTGACTCATCGGTTGTTGGGGACATCTGGGACTTGCCAATAAGATAGGCTAATAAGACAAGTACCAGTGTAAGTATCGTTATAATTGGAATGATTGTCATAGCAGGTAATTGAAAATATGGGTATCCAGAGTCAAATAAAAACAAGGAGCCAAAGAAAAAGCTAATTAAAGCTGCCGTAGTAAGCAAGCCAAATGTGGGCACGTTAATTTCAATCAGCACAAAAATAAAGCCCAAAATTAAAAGAAGAATTCCAGTGACGTTGGTAGGCAGTACTGACAGGGAGTACAGGCCTAAAACAAGGCAGAATCCTCCTACAACACCAGGAAAAATTGCCCCGGGATTGGAAAATTCAAAAAACAGACCTGCCATCCCAGCAAGAAAGAGCAGGTAAGCGATTTGAGGGTGCAGTAACCAGGAAAGAATCTTATATTTGAGTCCTGGCTCAAATATGACTATTTCAATATCCCCAGCCTCAAAATTAATTTCCTGTCCATGGATTACCAGCCCGCGTTTGCCCATCTGATTCAGCAGGTCTTCCTGTGATCCGGCGATAATGTCGATAACTCTGGATTGAAGAGCGTCTTGAGCATCAAGGTTAGCGCTTTCAAGGACAGCTGCTTCATACCACTCAATATTTCTGCCCCTTTCTCTCGCTACAGAAGTAATCAGGCTCAAAAGGTCATTGACAATTTTTTGGGCCATGGTGTCTTGAGCATCTTTACCTGAGATATCAACTGGAGAAGCTGATCCAATGGTGGATTGAGGGCTCATGACAGCCAGGTCTGCAGCAGCCACCAGAAAAACTCCGGCTGAAGCTGCCCTTGCTCCGTCAGGAGCCACCCACACGGTAACAGGTACATCAGCATTAAGAATAAGCTTGACCATGTTGCGCATGGATTCAGCCAGGCCTCCAGGAGTATCTAACCTTACAATTAGGTTTATAAAACCTTCGTCAGAAGCCTTAGCCAGGGCATCGCCCAAAAGTTCTTCCTGGGCCGGTGTTATGGGGCCATCAATATCCACGGTCAGGATTTTATGCTGGACAGTGTCCGCAGACAGGGTCCAGGCAAATAAAAGCAGAATGGATGTAATTATAAGTATTTTATATTTTATCATATCAAGCCTGTGGTAATAATCAGTATTGAGGTGGAGTATATTGTTTAAGTATATTCCAGACTAAGTTTTTAAGTATCCGGTTGTCAGGTAAAAGGGTATTAATGTCAGGGAGTATGATTAACTGGTGATTCCCAAGATATTGTTGTCCGTACCTGTAATCAAGCCTGTCTTCTGTGATAATCTTAAAGGCCTGGCAGCCAAATATAAATATATAAGCAGGTTTAATCTGCCTGAGGCCTCTGTAAAAAAAATCCCGGTCAGGAACAGGCTCACTGTCATTTATAACAGAAACTGGCCAGAGGGTACAGGCCTGTTTGTTCCAGCCAAGATTTTTTACTATATTAGATAATAACTCTCCTCTCGGCGTTGTAAATCCCTTTTTTATATCTTCAGGCAAATTAAGATATGTCCAGACAGAATATGCAGTCCTGAGAAATTTGATTAAATGAGGCTGGACGTTGTCAATTTCTGAGATTGAGGACAAACTGTTCTTTTTATCATTCGAATTTTCTGTCTGTCTATTTTTTTTAACCGGATGGACTTTGGTTGGGGCTGGTGTGTGAACGAGGGCAGGCTCTGGACGTACTGAAGCCCCAAGAACATATTTAATGCCAAAACTTTTGAGGGTGGATTGATAAAAGTTCAGATCAGGGTGAACCAATCGACTAACCTCCAGGCTACCTGAGCCTTGGAAAGGGAAGGCCATGACTCTGTCCTTCCTTTTTTATCCATAACCAGAACCTCATTGTCAGGACTTCCAAACGGAGTCTGTTCTGTCCTGACCAGGTTGGCCACAATAATGTCCAGGTTTTTCCTTTGCATCTTGTCTCTTGCATTGAATTCAAGGTCAGAAGCTTCAGCTGCAAAACCGACTGTAACCTGTTTTGCATTCTTTTTTGTGGACAGGGTTGCCAGAATATCCGGATTAGAGTTCATCTCCATTTTCATTGAGTCAAGACCGGTTTTTTTGAATTTAAGATCAGTGCATGGAACAGGCGCAAAGTCTGATACAGCGGCTGAAAAAATTCCCTTGTCACATTGGTTCCACACAGAACTGCAAGCAGAAAGCATGTCCCGGGCAGAGGTGACAGGTAAAAGGTGAAACTGAGGGAGTGGAAAAATTTTACCAATGGGTCCATGAACAAAAAACACCTGGGCTCCTCGAAGCCAGCAGGCCAGAGCTATGGCCAGGCCCATGCGACCGGAAGATGGGTTGCTTATATATCTGACCAGATCGAAATACTCGTGGGTAGGCCCGGCAGTTACCAGTATTGACTGCCCTGCAAGATCCTGGGGAGAGAGCGCCTTGAGTATATGATAATAAATTGCCGGCACAGGGGGCAATTTGCCCTGCCCTTCATCACCACAGGCCACTTTGCCTTCATGGGGCAGGATTATCTGGTGTCCACGTGTATCCAGGAGTTTGACGTTGTCCTGGGTTGCAGCATTGGACCACATGTCTGGGTTCATGGCCGGAAAGAAATGAACAGGCCTGTTATAGGCCAGAATTTGTGTAGAGAGCAGGTCATGGGCCAATCCGTGGGCAGCATTGGCCATGGTATTGGCAGTGGCGGGAATAACAGCAAAGGCATGAGCAGAATGAGCTGGAAAAAGATGGGGATAAGGATCTGAATGATCCCATTTATTGCCTGAGTAAACTGGATCCACACCAAGGGCGCTCAAGCTCATGGGGCCTATGAACTGGGATGCGCAAGAAGTAATGGTGGCCCCGGCATCCATCATGGATTCATTCAAAAGCCTCCACAGTTCAACAGATTTGTAAGCCGCCACACTGCCGGTGATTCCAAGATGGACTCTTTTGCCACTGAATATTTGAAATATGGGGTAATGATCCGGCAGCATGGCTCTATTTATCAATTGTCCGGGGATATTTTGGGAGATACCCAGATCTGGAGTTCTGACCTGAATGATCTTTCAATAATACGGATTATGCACAGCTTGCCTGGTTTATCAAAAGTCAGGATATAGCTCCCGTATCTGATATAACTAAGTGCTCTCCAGCCCTCATTCTGCATGGCCACTTGAAAATAGCTGAACAAAGAGTCCGGGTCTACTCTTCCTGTGAAAGTAAGTGACCCTGCCTTTATATTCTGGGATTCAAATAAAATTGATTCGCTGGTGTCGATTTTCATCTCATTGGGTATTGGAATATCATCAAAATCATAATACCTATGACGATGAGAGTCGTTAACTGCAACGTCATCTCCAGTAGTGATCTGGTCATCGACCGGGTAGGTTTCCAAGGGCTCATAAGAGTTTTCAGGGGATGACCTCTGCATATTGGCACATCCGGCAATAAACATTATCAAAAGCAGTAAAATAAATTTTTTAGACATTTTTTTCTCCTAATGGTCCAGGGATACTTCCTGATCGTCAGCCAAGCCTTCCTGAATTTTTGCAAGTTCGTCAAACCTGATGTCTGCACCAAGAATACCTACAATTTCGTCTTCAGTGGTAAATATTGGTGTGGCAGCAGTCAAGCACAGTTTTCCGGTAAAGTACGATTTATAGAAATCAGTGATATGTAGTTTTCCGGTTTTGACAGGCCGGATAAACCATTCTCTGTCTGAGAGATCTGCTCCTGAAGGTACCTGTCTGTACTTTGATAAGTCACCAATATCACTAACATTCCAGGTAAGCAAACAACCATTTATGTCAGTCACATACATATATTGAATAAATGGGTACTCGCTCAGGAAGTCATTGAGTACCAGGTCAATATTGTCCTTATCCATTGTGGCCATGGAAGGGTTCTCAGCAAGTTCCTTCATAATATTTGCCAGAACTTTACTGGCCAGTACCTTAAGCTGTTCAAAAGATGACAGGAAGAGGTCCGGAATGAACCTGCGCACCAGTTTTTGCATTTCTTCATGGGAAAAATTGGTTGTTCTGCCTTTGGCGTAAGAGCGCATGATTTTATCATATATTTTCCCTACAGCCGGATGGCGCTTATCTACCTTTTGCTCTTCAGAAAGGTTGAGGTTGTGATTTATCCAGTAAGCCACCCCGGAGCGACCTGTTTTGTCTGTAATAATTATTGGAACATTTCTGTGGAGAATCTGCTTAGTGTTGAAAATATTGTATATTTCTTCATTTTTTAACAGACCGTCAACATGTATGCCTGCGCTCGTGGCATTGAAATCGCGACCAGCAAAAGGATAGTTGGGTGGGATCTCAACATTGAGATTTTTTTGAAAGTATCTGGCCATTTCAGTGATTGCAGGCGTGTATGCTGAATCATCGTCTCCTGTAAGGGAGATATATTCGATAATCAATGCTTCCAAGGGGGCATTGCCAGTTCTTTCTCCAAATCCGAATACAGTGGCGTTAACTCCGGAACAGCCGTAAATCCAGGCTGTAGTAGCATTTATAAAGCCCTTATGAAAGTCATTATGACCATGCCATTCCAGCCATTCACTGGGAACCTGGGCTTCATCAGTAAAAGTGCGTACTATCTTGGCAACACTTCGGGGCAGAGAGGCTCCTGGATATGGAACTCCGTAACCCATGGTATCGCAAAGTCTTATTTTAACAGGTAGTCCTTTCTGTCTGGAAAGATCCATGAGTTTCTGGGCCAGAGGGATACAGAACCCATAGATATCTGCCCTGGTAATGTCCTCAAAGTGACATCTTGGTATTATATCCCAGTCCAGGGCAGCTTCCACAAGCCTTAGATAATCTTCAGCAGCCTGCTTGCGCGTTTTACCGAGCTTGAGAAAGATATGGTAATAAGAGACAGAGGTGAGCATCCCGGTTTCTTTTAGTTCCATCTCTTTAACCAGCTTCAGATCGTCCTTGTTGGCCCTGATCCATCCGGTAACTTCGGGAAATTTATATCCTTTATCCTGACAGGCATGGACAGCCTTTTTGTCTTTGTCAGAGTAAAGAAAAAATTCACTTTGGCGTATCAATCCTGAATGCCCGGCCAGTTTATGAAGCAGCTCGAATATGTCCGCTATCTGCTGGACTGAAAAAGGTGGTCTGGCCTGCTGGCCATCCCTGAAAGTAGTGTCAGTAATAAATATTTTTTCTGGAGGCCTGGGCATAATAAATGAGTCATCAAAGGAAACCCTGCATATTTTGTTATAAGGATAAAGTTCCCTTAACAGCTCTGGTTTGTCGACATCATCGATATTATAATGCTGCCTGGCAGGATTTTTGTGGAATAAGGAATCAAACATAGGTCCTCCTGAAACTATTTTTTTATTCTTGAGTAAGAATAGCACTTAGCAGGTCTTGGAGCAAGGAAAAACTAAAAAGCAGGATGGCAAAAAAAAGCCCCGGACTGGCGACCGGGGCTTTATGAGGCGTTATTTAAGTAGTTTAAAAACTCCAGCCCAGTTCTGCCCGGATATCAGCTGGCAGGGTCGCTGCCTGGGGAGGAAGGTAGGGCTTGGGTGCCCCGGCCTGCTGGCGGCTTTCTTTGACTTCGCTCAGCTGGTAGGACCTGGGAACCTGAAAAACCTGGCCAGGATAAATTAAGTCAGGATTGTTGATTTTATCCCGGTTGGCCTTGTAAATAAGAGGCCACATAAAGGGATCATTGTAAACCTGTCTGTATTCAGCAATCCACCACAGGCATTCACCTTTTACCACTGTGTGGGTTGTGGGAAGCATAGAGTAGTTCTGCTCGTAGATTTCCCTTGCTGTAGGCTGGGGAGGAGCTGTGGGCTCGGGCTTTGGAGCAGGAGCTGGTTCAACTTTGGCTTCCTGTTTGGGTGGTTCGGGTTCTGGCGCAGCCGGCTTTTTGGCGCAACCAAAGCTGACAATGGCCAGCAATAAGATTGCTAATAATAAGTAGCGTTTCATTCCTTCCTCCATTTGAAAACAATGATTAGAGTTAATGGACTTTTAAAACATGGTTTTAAAGTAAATAGTTTAATCTTTTTATTTGTAAAAAGTCAAGTTGTTGTTCAATGGGCTACTTTTGTAAGTATCGGTTAGGGAAAAACCAGCCGGGCTCTATTGCGGGCCTTTGCAGACTCTTCTGTCCATCCTCCCTGTTCAAGGCTCTGGGCTGCAAGCCGATACAGCTTCGTATGATCCTGGGAGTAGATTTTCTGTATAAGCTCGTTATATGAAGATTTGAATACATTTCGGACAAGGTCTTCCTGGGCAAAAAAGAACCTGGCGAGAAGAGGGTTGTCCTGGTGTTGCGGCAGAAACATGGCAAAAAGACGACGACAATGAAAGAGTATGAATTTTATTCTTGATATTTCACGGTCTATACTTTCACTTGTCTGCTCAAGCACGGTGAATAACTCTTTTCCAATGAGCTTTTCTTCAGGGGGGAGAGCTGGATTGGCATGCATCATTTCGAACCATGGGCGGTACTTTTCCTGCTGGTAGGCATCTTCCCTCAGCTTCATGCACTCATGAAAGATATATCCTATGCACCAGTCCAGGTAAAGTCCTGTACGGTCAGGTTGAGCCTCAGACCTGAAAAGGATATGAGATGTATCCTTCAGAGTCCATAAGAGGCCTTTATTCATTTCTTCGCCAAGAAGGTCTTTAAAAAAAGTGAAACTTACCTGTCCAGTTTGGGCATGCCTGGAAAATTCAGTAAATAAACATTGACTAACAAGGCAAAAGTCCCGCAAAACATCCCGGACAAATTCAGGAAATTTTGACTTAACCCATGATTTAGACATAATTCTTTCTTTTGAAGGTCATATATTAGAGCCATTTTCAAAATTTGTGCATGATGATGGCTGTTCTTTTATAAAAAGACAAAGCCTGTTTATTTCTGGTTTAACAAAACAAACGCTGGTTTTGCAGAGCGTAGCCGTGGCCGGTCAAACATTGCAACATTTCGAAATCCGGACAGGATCCAGTCTTTTGATTTAAGTCATTAAGTTAAGGTGAATAGAAATAAATTTTCAGATTAGATTGTACTTGTCAATAAATATCATTGTTTTATGAGTAAGCTGATGCACTTGTTAAATATATATATGGCAACCTCAACAGGATAAATGCAAATGCCAAGAAACGTGGCTTTACTGTCTGTACTGGCTTCTTTATTGACCCTGGGCCTCAAATTTGGAGCTTACTGGATTACAGGGTCGGTAGGTCTTCTTTCAGATGCCATGGAGACTTTTGTTAACCTTGCCGCAAGCATTGTTGCGGTTATTGCCCTGACCATAGCTTTTAAACCAGCTGACAAAAAATACACCTACGGACATGATAAGGCAGAGTATTTTGCCGGAGGACTGGAAGGAGGACTGATTCTGGTTGCGGCAGGTGGGATAGTTTACTCCGCCCTGTCCAGAATGGTTAGTCCTGTGCCCCTTGAAAATCTTGGCTGGGGGATTGGCATTTCAATTGTGGCCGGCCTTATTAATCTTATTGTAGCCAGGATAATGCTCAGGGCAGCGAGGCATTTTGATTCCATTACTCTTGAAGGTGATGCCAAACATCTTCTGGCTGATGTCTGGACCTCTGCTGGAGTTGTGGTCGGTCTCGGGATTATCATGATCAAGCCTGAATGGGTTATTCTGGATGCTCTGGTTGCTGTAATGGTGGCTTTGAATATTACCAGATCCGGATTCAGTCTGATTAAAAGGTCCCTGAAAGGTCTGATGGATGTAGCCCTTCCTGAAAGTGAAATAAAAATTGTTGAAGAATCCATTCTGAAGCATGCCGGAAATGACAGAGAGTATCATGGACTTAGGTCGAGAAAGTCAGGCTCACGCAGGTTTATTGATTTTCACCTGTTGCTGCCTGGTGAAAAAACCATAAGGGCAGGGCACACTATCTGCTGTAAAATAGAAAGGGATATTGAAAGCAGGCTCCCAAATTCTCAGGTGACTATCCATGTTGAGCCTGTGGAAGACAGTGCTTCATGGGATGGAGAGGTTCTGGGAGGAGTGCAGAGACGCGCTCCAATGCCAGGTGAAAAGAAAGAATGCAGGGAAGAAGATTAATCCAATCTGGCAAATTGCTCTATCTTGTCTCGGTAGGCAACGACACCTTTGGTCAATCCCCCTGCCATACGTTTGATGAATTCGTCAGAGAGCAGGAGCTTTAAGTCCTGTTCGTTGGTCATATATCCCATCTCCAGAAGTATTGCCGGCATTCTGGCCCCCATAAGTACATAAAAAGGCGCCTGTCTGATACCATTATCATTGACACTGGAATATTTTGAACGAACATGGTCTATGGTTATTCCATGAATCTTATTTGCCAATTCACGGGATTCATTGATTTTGGAACTGAGCATCAGGTCAGTGAGAATGTACTGTAAATCTGATATCTTTTGGGTGGATACAGCATTTTCCCTTGCTGCCACCCGCATTGCATCTTCGGTCTGGGCAAAATTGAGGTAGTAGACCTCAAACCCCCGGACATTGCGATTGCGATGAGCATTGGCATGAACAGAAATAAACAAATCCACATTTTTGGAATTGGCCATGGCTGTTCGTTCCTCCAGAGGGACAAACACATCTGTGGTTCTGGTGTATAAGACTTCAAAACCTTTTTCCTTGAGCATATTGCCGAGTACTTTAGACATTTTCAGGGCAATGTTTTTTTCAAGGACATTATTGTACACAGCCCCGGGATCTTTTCCTCCATGCCCTGGATCGATCATAATGGTTCTGACCTTTAGCCCTAATTGTTCTACCAGGCTTTTGGCAGTCATGTCTCTACTTTCAGGGTCAAGGGTTACCTGAGCCAGGGTATCACTTGTTTTTACTGGACCCGGAGCTTGTTTTTCCGGAGCATAAACATCAACAACAACCCGGAATGGATTTTCTAAGGCAAAAACCCTGAAGTTATCCAGATCCTGAATATCCAGAACAACTCTGGATTTATCCTGAGTATGCTGGGCAGACCTTATTCTTCTCAGGATTCCATCTGCAACGTTCTCTTCTCTGGGAGTACTTTCCGCAACCATTGTCTGGTCCAGGTCAATAAACAGTCTGTGTGGTGTACCCAGTTCCTGATCAGGTTTGAGCAGCTTGTGGTAGTAGTCAGCCTGATTATCCAGATCAAGAACAACGCGGGTATACTCATCATTACTCCAGTGTCTGATTTTTACCAGTTGAGCACGTTTAGAGGAAGCAGGCGTTTTTTTTGACGAAGCAACTGCTGGAGATGAGGGCAGGGATGAAAAATCAGGGGTTTCATCCTCAATGGTTCTGGACTCAATGGCAGGAGGTGGACTTGTTTGAGCAGACTTTTCCGGCACAGCAGGTACAGGCAAACTTCCTGAGCTCTGTCTGATTTTTTCAAGGTTGGCCTGGTCCAGCTCTTTCAAGACTTCCTGGGCCTTGGAGCGCGTATTTCCATTGGGGAAATTATAAACTACCTTAAGATATTCCAAGTAGGCCTGGGCAGAGTCATTGTAGTGGTTGAGATGAATCCCCGCCTTTCTGAATTGGGCTTCACTGGCCCGCGGACTCGAGGGAAAAGTCTTAATAACCTGGTCATAATACTGCTCAGCCTTTTCAAAGTCTGACCTTAAAAATGATCTTTTCCCCAGTTCTTCGTACGTCCTGCCCAGATAAAACAGAGATTGAGGAGCGTTTTCTCCTTTGGGGTTGGTCTGGAAAGACTTTTGGAAAATTTCAGCGATATCTAACCAGTGGGAGCGATACTGTGCCCTGTTATCATTTTGTTTAAGGGCATTAAAATCGCGCACCCCTTTTTGGTAATCTGCATGGCCCTCACTTGTCAGCAGTGAAAGTGAGAGCATAGTCAAAAGAATTAATAAATATATTTTTCTGATCATACTCACTCTACGGTTACACTTTTGGCCAGATTTCTGGGCTGATCAACATCTTTTCCCAAGTATACAGATGTTTCATAGGCAAAAAGCTGCAATGCCGGCAAAATAAAAAAACTGTTCAAAGGACCCCAAGTCTGGGGTATCTGCAATTCATCATCTACATTTAATTCTGATCCTGCCTGGGTCAAGGCGATTATTTTTCCTTTTCTTGCCTGAATTTCTTTCAGGTTTGACTTGATTTTGCCAAGTAGATGGTCAGAAGGTGCAATGGCAAAGGTAGGAAATTCTTCGTCAATCAATGCTATGGGACCATGTTTGAGCTCGCCGGCGGCATAACCTTCTGCATGAATATATGAAATCTCTTTAAGTTTCAAAGCCCCTTCTAAGGCCATGGGGTAGTAGATTCCCCGTCCCAAAAAAAAGAAGCTTTTTGCCCAGGAGTAGTCCCTGCTTATGCCCATGATCCTGCGTTGCATCTCAGGAAGTTCTTTTTCAAGAACATCCGGTAAAGAAGAGAATGACTTGATTGCTTCTGAAATGCTGTTTTTTTCCTCGGGATTATTTTTTCCTGTCCAGTACAGGGTTAGAAGCAAAATAAGTACCAGCTGGCTGCACATAGCTTTAGTGGAGGCAACACTTATTTCTGGACCTGCCTGGGTATAGATTACAGTATGAGATTCGCGGGCGAGGCTGGAACCCACCACATTGCAGAGCCCAAGCACAGGAAAACCTTTTTCTTTTACCAAGCGCAGGGCTGCTAAGGTGTCTGCGGTCTCGCCGGACTGGCTTATAAATAAGAACATTTTACTCTTATCAGGAACCAGAGTTTTGTAGCGGAACTCAGAAGCTATCTCTACATCAACGGGTATTCCGGCCATGCTCTCCATGACGTATTTTCCCCAGAGTCCAGCGTGGTAAGATGTACCGCAGGCTACAATGTGTAACCTTTTGGGCACAGCAATATTCTGAAGTTCGGGCAGTATTATTTTCTGTTCTTCCCGGTTTATCCTGCCTGAAAGGCAATCCTTGATGACTTTGGGCTGTTCAAAGATCTCCTTGAGCATGAAGTGTTTATATCCGCCTTTTTTGGCTGCCTGGACATCCCAGGAAACAGTTTTCACTTCCTTGTTCACAGGTTCAAGGGTTGAGGAATTGAAAACAGACCATTGACCGGCATTCATTTCAATGAGTTCATTGTCTTCAAGAAATACTACTTCTTTGGTAAAGGGCAGAAATGCTGGGATGTCTGATGCAATGAAGTTTTCACCTGTGCCCACACCAAAAAGCAGCGGGCTTGCCTGTCTGGCAGCCCAAATGGTTCCTGGATGGTCTCTGGAGATAAGGGCAAAGGCGTACGATCCTTCAATTTGATCAAGTGTCCATGAAATGGCTTTTTTTATGTCCTTTTTTTTCTGCAGTCCATGGGAAATCAGGCAGACCAGAACTTCTGTGTCTGTTTCTGAGCAAAAACAGACGCCCTGGTTTGAAAGGCTGTCTTTTATTTCCTGGAAGTTTTCAATAATGCCGTTATGAACCAGGGCTAAATTGGCAGTTACATCCAGATGAGGGTGGGCATTGGTTTCGTTGGGCAGACCATGGGTTGCCCAGCGGGTATGTCCTATGCCGGAAGTAGCATGAAGAATATGTCCTGAATCCAGCTTGGATTCCAAGGCTTCAAGTTTACCTGAGGCCCGAAAAAGATGCAGTTTGTTCATATGTACAAAGGCCAGGCCGGAGGAGTCGTATCCTCTGTATTCAAGGCTTTTAAGACCCTGGATCAGAACAGGCACGGCTGGTCTATGTCCGGCATAGGCAATTATTCCACACATGCGGTATTCTCCTTAAATTTTAGACTCAAACAATAGGTAGTATGCGTTTTTATAGTGAACTGGCAGCAAATTTTTCCCAACTGGCAGCCAACTTTTTGAGGGCCTTTCCTCTGTGACTGCGGCTGTTTTTTTGATCCGGATTCATTTGGGCGCTGTGGAGGTTGAGCTCAGGATCAAAAAATAATGGATCATATCCAAAGCCGTTGTCACCATGGGGTTCATGGGCGATCAGTCCTGTCCACTCACCTCTGACAGTGAGCTCTGATCCCTCAGGTGAAACAGCAGCCATGACACAGATAAATGCAGCCTTTCGCTTATCGCCCTTAAGGTCCTTCATTTCTTTCAAGAGTTTGAGGTTATTATCTTCATCAGCAGCGTTTTCTCCAGCATACCTTGCTGAGTATACTCCAGGCTCTCCATTAAGTGCCAGAACTGAAAGTCCGGAATCATCAGCTATGGCTGTAAGCCCAGTCAGCTCACAAACTGTTTTGGCTTTAATCAGGGCGTTTTCTTCAAAAGTATCTCCGGTTTCAGGTATTTCACCAATTTCAGGATACTTATCAAGTCCCCTTATTTCAATATCAGGCATGATGGAGCTTAGTATTTTGTGTATTTCCCTGACTTTACCCTGGTTTCTTGTGGCCAGGACTACGGTGGTCTTGTTCTGGTTTTTGGTCATGGTAGTGCTTGATTGTGGTTAAAGTTTTTGATGGCAAAGGTATCTATTGAATATGTTATTGAGAAAGCGAATTAAAATATGAAGATCATACACTACAATTCAAGTAATTCAAAGGTCAAGTTCTCAGAATCAGCCACCAGCACCTTATCTCTTAGACGTGGTGTGCCCTGGGTTATGATTCTGATGGCCTCACTGGCCTGTATTGTTGCGATCATGCTTACTATGGTGGCCATATTGCCCAGGATGTTTTCAGCACCCTGAAGGTCATCTCCCTGCCAGAAGGCTGAAGGGGATTTTCCCTGCGGATAAACAGTTGAGGCAAGGCCGGTTGTTCCAGCTACAAATCCAGTAATCAGAGGCAGGTCAGCCTTAGAGGCTTGGTCAAGAAGGGTTGGTCTGAATTTGATTCCGCCCAGGGCGTCAATCACAAGGTCCGTACTCTGGATAAGGGCAGGCAGTGCGGAATGATCAAGAAATTCCGGAATGATTCGGGCGTTGCAGAATGGATTGACAGATTTAATTCTTTTTTCAGCCTCAAAGGCTTTTGATTGCCCTATACTTTCTGTTGTTCCCAGTATCTGGCGATTAAGATTGCTTTCCTCAAAATGATCGCCGTCTGCAAGGATGAATTCGCCTACGCCGGTTCTGGCCAGGATTTCCAGGATGTATCCTCCAAGTCCACCCAGGCCAATTAAAAAAACTCTGGATTCAGCCAGCAGGATCTGTTTGTTCATTGACAGGGAAGGGGTATTTCTCAGGTATCTTTCTGGAAGAATGTTTGCCTTGAGGGCCTGGATCTGAGCCTGGTGGGGGCTCAGGCGAAAGATATCAGCTGTCTGGAGCAGGAGCGAGCTTGAAATTGTCTGGAAAGGCTTGTCAGAGAGTTCATCTGAGTTGTTTCTGAGCTCAGAGTGAAAGGATTTTTTTTTCAAAAATTATCCTCCTCCAATTGCCGGAAATATGCCCAGGCGGTCATTTTCTTTTAGCAAGGTATCTCTTTTGGAACTTTGGCCGTTTACAAAGATTACCTTGACCTCTTCAGAAGGGATGCTCAGTTTTTTAAAAACACTTTCAGGTGTATCCCCTTTTTCAATGTCAAGGTTGCCGTCATCAGGCGCGTATTTGGAAAGAGTTGCAAAACAGGAAACCTGTATTTTCATGTATGGACCCTGGTTTTTCTTACAGTCAGTTCAAGTCGAAAAAGGTGTTCGATAAAAGCCTGGTGCAAACTTTATTTTGCACCAGGCTTGACTGTTATCTTAGAAATCAACTTTTGCTTTTTGCAGTTCCTGAGCAGTAAAATCCCATTTGACCTTGTGCGGGGGCAGCTCTTCATTGGTGAAGAAGTCCGGGAGCTGATCATGGGCAGCTGTGAACCCGGCATCCCGGTTAAAGGAAAACTCATCTTTTAGAATTTCAATTCCTGTCTTGCCGATGTCGTCTGCTGTAAAGTTAATTCCAAATCTGGCACTGATCAGTTTGGCTATGGTCTCAAGCGCATCATCAGTATCCAGAACTGCAAAGGCTACAAACAGGCAAAATCCAGTTGCATCCACAGCTGCTGTGGCAATCTGCAGGTTCTTGGAGACTTCGATGTTGCCTTCCTTGCCCAGAGGATCAATATCGCCACCAACCTTAAGAATGTTCTGGCAAATGGCGTAGCCAGCTGTATGGTCAGCACCCATGGGATTTGTGGCATATGTAACGCCAACGCCCTTAGCTGCCCTGGGATCGTAAGCAGGCAGAGACTGTTTCTTTACCACAGGAACTCTGTCCACACCAAAGGCTTCAGCTGCAAAGGATGTTCCGTTACCTATTATTGCTCCGAGGTAATCCTTGGGATCATAAAGTCTTTTGAGCAAGTCAATGGCTGCCTGACCGTCACCCCAGGGGATAACGCCACCCTCCATGGCCATGGCCACAGTGGTTCCGGTTTCAATGGTATCCAGACCAAGATCATCGCACAGGCGATCAAGCATGGCTATCTGGTCCATATTGCTGATAAGCAGGTTGGAACCAAAGGCCCATACTGTTTCATACTCAAAGCCTGATGTAAGATATTCACCTTTTTCATCGCAATATTTCTGGGAACACTGAATCACGCATCCAGCATGGCAACCTTCTTTGGCCACACCTTTTCTCTGGTTGATAATCTCCACCATTTTTTCGCCGCTGATATCTGCTGCCTTGTCAAAACGGCCATCCCGGAAGTTTTTGGTGGGCAGAGTGCCGGCTTCATTAATAATGTTAATGAGAATGGATGTTCCATAAGATGGCAGTCCCTGTCCAGTAACTGGATGGCTTACCAGGATTTCAGCCCATCTTTTGGCTGCAGCCTTGAATGCTTCTTTATCAGCAGCTTCGGGCGCTTTTGCGTCTTCTGAGTCAATAACAATGGCCTTGATTTTTTTGGAGCCCATTAAAGCTCCAAGACCGCCCCTGCCTGCTGCACGGCTGGGATTGCCTTTGGGATCAGTAAACTGAATTGATGAAGCGAGCCTGGTGTTTTCACCGGCAGGTCCAATAACCATTATTCCAACTTTCTGGCCAAATTTTTCAAAGAGCTTTTTGGATGCATCGTAAGTTCCCATGCCGGATATTTCCGGAATTTCCATTAGCTTTGCACCCTCTTTATTGATATACAGGGTTTGAAAGGGAGATCCCGGTTCTGGCTTGTCTTCAAGGACCAGACCCATAATATTAAGCTTGGCGAGTTTTTGGGACATGGTTCCACCAGCATTGGATTCTTTGATGGTTCCAGTAAGGGGAGATTTCCCACCCACAGAAATACGGCCGGTGTTGGCAGCAGTAGTTCCGGTCAAAAGGCCTGGAGCAACGATCAGCTTGTTCTGAGCGCTTAGAGGATGGCATGCTGGTGGAACCTCCTTGCGTACAATGCGAGAGGTAAGGCCTCTTCCGCCAAGCCCTGCGTAATCACCCGCCAAGTCTTCTTCTGTAACTTTTTTGTTTCTGGTGTTGATGCGAAGAACTCTGGCCATAATATCCCTCCTGTTTTTAAATTATGTTTTACAAAACATATATGGTTCTTTTAGAGTTCGCAAATAGAATATCAGCTTTTTTCCCGACATGTAAAGAAAAAGCTGTTAACCATGTTGTAGGGCAGTGATTGAAGAACGTTTATTGCAAAGATGGGATTATGAATATTTTAAATAAATATTTATCTAAGGGTTACCCCCAATTGGATTGGATACAGGTGGGAGTAACAAGCAGGTGTAACGCTGCCTGTACTTACTGCCCCCATTGGAGTTTACGAAAAACCTGGAAGGGCAGGGATATGCCCATGGAAGTTTTTCAGTCGCTGGCCCCTGCTTTTTCCAGGACCGAACTGGTTTATCTCCAGGGCTGGGGAGAGCCCCTGCTTCACCCAGATTTTTTTACGATGCTGGATTTAGTTAAAAATAAAGGGTCAAAAGCAGGCCTGACAAGCAATGCTACTTTGCTCACGGATGAGAATATAAAGCGTCTTGTGGGCCAGGGGCTGGATATTTTATCTCTATCAATGGCAGGAATTGATGATTCCAATGATAGAATTAGAAAAGGAACCAGCTGGAAAAAAGTGCTTACAGCCATTGAGACAGTTCATAAAATAAGAATTTCCATGGGCAGGAATAGGCCCCATATTCATTTAGCCTATATGCTGCTTGGATCCAACCTTGATGACATTGAAAAGCTGCCGGAATTTTTGAATGCACTGGGCCTTGATCAGATTGTGATCAGCGGACTTACCTTAGCCCTGGATCCGGCAATGGAGCAGGAGATGTACCTTGCAAAGAGTAAACAGGAGTTTGCACTTCTCAAAAGCAGACTCCAAAGTATGAAAAATGAGCTGGACGAGCCGGGAAATACTTTTTTCCACATTTATAATCCCTATCTTTCGGGCAAAACATGCTCGGAAAATATTCAAAAATCGACTTATGCCAGTGTTGACGGATTAATCAGGCCGTGCGTATATACTGACTTTCCAGAGGATGCCTGTCTAAACAGACATATTAGTTCAGGTCGCTATCCTTTTTCAGGTCTTAATTTCGGCAGCATCAAAGACCAGTCTATGGCAGAAATCTGGAAGAGTGAGGATTATTCTGCTTTCAGGCATGGCTTTTTCAACCCTAAGATCAATAAGCCTTGTGTTCACTGTGCCAAAAGGTTCATTGACGATCTTTCAGAGTAGCTGTCAGGACAACCAGGGATATTGTAATTGATCATTGTATTGCTTGAGACACCTAAGCACGGGCAAGTCGGTAAAGCGATGAATAGTTATGGAGTAGTTTTTGAATTAGTATGAATAAATACAAGATTTCAAATGATAAGGAGAAATAAAATTGTCTTTAACCATTGAAGAAAAGCATGATTTAATAGTAGGTCAGGAGAAAATTTTTGCTTACACGTTGGCCAAGGAGCTGATTCCCAAACCGGAAACTTCCGTCTGGATGATTCTTCTGCCTTTTCTTTTTGTTTATCACATGTTTAATATCCAGAAATACAAAAACAGTATTCATGATTTCGCAGCAAACTTCATGAATACAAAAAACAAAGCTCTGGACATGGCTCTGGAAGAATTAAAATCCGGGCAAAAGGCTGAAATTACCCTTGAGAAATGTTTTCCTCAGGTGGATTCAGCTAATGATAAAGAGGTGAGGGTCTGTCAGAAACAGCTTAAAGAGATTGAGATTCTGTATGCCCATTATCTTAAGCTCCTCCAGGCAAGAGGAAAAACGTACGAGTCCTTAGTCAAGGATGCATACCGCAGAGGAGGAGATTTTCGAACTTTTCTGAATAAACTCACCAGTGCTGAAGGTGAAGTGAACAAGTATGTTTTAAAGGTATACCAGACTACAGATCAGGCCAAAAAAATAACCAAGAAAATGGAAGATACCATCTACAATTTCAGAGAGCAGGACGTTAGAAAGTACTTTTAAGATAAGCGACTACAATGTGTCGAATCCCTGGGATAGAGGGGTATATCTTACAGGTAACTTGAAGCCTATAATTCACAAATTCAGCCAGTTATACTTTTGCCATGCAGATTGCTCCACTCGCTGTGGCAGTTGGTTGCTTGGCGGTTTGGTCCTGGCTGGGCGTCCAGGTGGAACGCTTTTTAGTGTGGTCAGCAGGATACAAAAGAAAACCCCCTGATTAGATTCTAATCTAGTCGGGGGGTTTTCTTTTGGGGTGTGTGTGAAATCTATCTTTTGGCCTGTTCCAGTCGGAATTTGATTCGTGACTCTGCCTGGTATGTCTCTTCAGACTGCGTGTAGAAGTATTGATTGGCATCAAGGTCAGCTTCAGTGATAATTTCCATGATGGGATTTATCACCGGAAGCTTCTGGGCCCACGGCAGGGCAACAAAAATCAGCAGCCAGATCATTGCTGCTCCTGCTATGAACCTGCTGAGCCTGTTAAGGAGGTTTGAAGAGTTGTTATGCATGGTTTATCCTTTTACTCTGAGAATCGTTCATTTTAGTTTTTGATCTGAATCAGTAAAAACAGTTTCCAGGTCTTAATGCAATCTGGAAGAACAAAAGATACATGAAATCGTCAAGTTTATTTTTTTCAGGCATCTTTATGATTTTCCAGATATGTTTTGTGCGGACAGCCTTCTTATGAGGAAGACTGCCCGCAACTACAATTAGGGATTTACAGGGTTTCTGTGATTCCAGGGAATACAACAAAGAACATAATGTAAGCCATGGTCAGGGTCAGGATAAGGTTGAGGCTCTGACCGCAGACGTACAGTATAACAGGTTTTCCGCCTTTAAAGTGTTTTGCCATCTCTCTGAAGTTTGAGGTCAGACCGATGGAAGCAAAGGCCAGGATAAAGAACCACTCTCTCAAGGGACGTGTGAAGCCACGAAGAACGCCTTGGTCGAGCATTACATCGCCGCGAGGGCCCATGGATTCAAGCATGATGGAGAAGATGATGGAAGCAGCAAGGAAGCCCAGCACGAATTTTGGAAAACGATACCAGATTTCCATCTTGCTGACTGTCTGTCCAGGCACGCAGTCAACCTTGGTGCACCAGTAAACAGCTACACCAAAGGCAATTACACCAATCATGACGTTCTGAATCATTTTAATGGTTGCAGCGACAAACATTCCAGTTTCACCCAGAAATGCTCCAGCAGCAACAACCGCACCTGTGGAGTCAATGGTTCCGCCGATCCATGCACCACCCAGAACAGGGTGCATACCAACGGCAACAATGAACGTGGGCAGGGCAATCATCATAACGGCTGTAAAAAGCATGGACATACCAAGGGCGATGGTCAGTTCTTCTTTTGTGGCCCGACAGGCAGCTGCAGTAGCAATGGCTGCGGAGACACCGCAGACGCACATGTCTGCTGACACCGTTATATTCAATGTTTTGGAAGGAATTTTTACTACTTTCTGGCCAAAGATATAAGTTAGAACCAGAACTGTAGGTGTTACAACCCAGGCAATAAAGATACCTGGCAAACCAATGGCCAGAATTTTTCCAAAAAGGATTTCTGCACCCAGCAGAACCAGTCCGGTCTTAATAAAGTATTCTGTCTGGGCAGCTTCCTGAATAAATCTGGGTGTGCCAATGGTGTTGGCTATGAGCATTCCACCAAGAATAGCCCAGATCAATGGCCCAAATCCCCAGCTTCTAAGGGTTGAATTGCCTCCAATGATTTCTGCTACAATTGCCAGAAGGAAAACAAAGGCAAAGCCTTTGATGAAAGTTGCTGTGTTCAGAGGCATGAGGGTGCTACCAGCAGCAAAGAAAAGCATAAAAATAATCATTATGCCAATGAGGTAAGGTATTTTATTGTACGGCTGAGTATTTGCCCTGGATCTGGCACTGCTTTCAGCGCTTCTGGCGCTTCGCCATTCACTGATAGCTGCTTCGGCCTGCTCATTCAGGTCAGCATTCTGAAAGTTATAATCAGCAGCAGCTGCCTGGGCTGCTTCTGCTCTGGCTAAGGCTGCTTTGGTTTTTTCCTGAGCCTCAGCATATCTTGGCTGTGCATTGCTGCGGATTTCAGCAGCCCTTGACTCAGTCAGAATTAAAGCTTCCATGGGGTTGGACGCCCATCTGCCTGGAGTGCTCAGCCATTTGGCAATGGTTTTGCCATAATCCTGGTTGCGGGCACGCAAGCCGGACATGGTATCATTGGCCTGATGCCATTCAATAGTTTCAAATGCAGTGCCTGTCCTTGCTTTTTCAGCCTGCATGATGGCCTGGGACTGGCTGAGCTTCTGATCTATGTCTGCCGGTGGCCTGGGCAGGAATATCATAAGACCTACGATTAAGATGATAAAGCCGAGCCAGATGGCCATCCAGTCTTCTTTTTTGTAGAGTTCAGACCATTCAAATCCGGCCTTATCCACTACATATTCAGGTTGTTTCTGTTCCGCCATGATTACTCCTTACGAAATTAATTTGGGTTGAAATTTTATAACTGATGGTTCGGGAGATGACTCCAAAACCCTGATTGGGTTTTTCTCCTGAAACATCAGGCCTTAATTGTAAATGTGAAAAATATAGCAAGAAGCGAACCATTTTTGTTCCCTTTGTTTTTCCTATTTTAATCCCGTATTTTCAGTGGTTTATGCGTAGTTTGATTTTAAAGGAAATCTCGAAGAGTTTAAGGTGCAAACTTTTGTTTGCTCTTGTGTAAACTCTGAGTTACATGGCTGGTCAAGGGAAAGGATACTAAGCTGATAGATTGGCGTGGACTTGCTTTATGGTGACTGCAGGCATTGTGATCATTTTTAGAATTAGAAATCTAAGGTAAGTTATGAATAATGAGAAAAAAAATAATGGTACAGGGACAGAAGGACAGAAATCACATTTCCCCGTT
>PWPY01000302.1 GCA_003558575.1 Desulfonatronovibrio sp. | reverse complement strand
TTTGGGATAGATACAGCCTACCAGATAACCTTGGTCAGAAGGCTGTGTCATTTCCTTGGAGTTACACCCAAATATATCCAGGATACCGCCCACAGTCACGCAGCCACCATGAACCAGATGTGGGTCAAGGAAGACGAGTGGATTGACAGCCTTCAATGGCAGGAAGATGAGGCCAGAGATGAACTGCCCATGCTTAGAATCCCCATAGAAAAAGACGGAGCTGATGTTTTTTACTCAGTAATCGGACCTGAACCAAAATTCAGGTCTCAACTTATTTATCAGGCTGCGGTTATAATGAATGTTGGCCAGGTAGACTGGACCATGCCGGCAACACCTGGTTGGGACAACAGCGATATGGCCATGTATGTTGGTGATTATGAACTTATGGGCCGGTTAAAAAAAGTTCACTTTGAAACAGCTCTCCGTCTGAAATGTAAAAAAATTGTAATGGGAGAATGCGGACACGCATTCAGGTCAGTCTATGACACCGGATCCAGGTGGCTTGGCTGGAAAGAACCGCCAATTCCAATTATTCATGCTGTTCAGTTTTACTGGGAGCTTCTCCAGGAAGGTAAAATTAAGGTTGGAAAAAAATTTGAACAGCCAGTGACGTTTCATGATCCTTGTAATATTGTCCGGGGAATGGGACTTCATGAAAAGGCAAGAGACCTGGTTCATGCCTTTTGTGAAAACTTTGTTGAAATGACACCCAATAGAGAGCATAATTACTGTTGCTCTGCTGGTGGTGGTGTTATCAACTGCGGTCCCCCTCATAAAAAAACAAGGGTTCTGGGGAACAGGATTAAAGCTGAGCAGCTCAAAGCTACAGGAGTTCCAGTAGTCATAGCTCCATGTCATAATTGCCACGGAGGCCTTGAAGACATTTTTCATCATTACAAACTGAATATGAGTATCAAATTTCTTGGAGACATAATTTATGAATGCATGGACAAAAGCAGTGCTGAATAAAACATATATAGCAGTATTTACCTTGATGTGCGTTCTTTTTCTGGCACCAGAAATCCTTTTTTCCCAAAACTCTCAACCTCTGTTCAAAGATGACAACTTTACTGAACCTCAAAGAGGACCAGTATTCTTTAATCACTATGAACATGAATTGAATTATGATTGTGCTGTATGTCATCATGAATATGATGAACAGGGCAATCTATTAGAAGGGGTGGCTTCTGTAGACCTTAGATGTTCAGATTGCCATTCCCTTGAGGGCAACGGTGATATTTTGCCACTGCGACGTGCCTATCATGTTCAGTGTAAAAGCTGTCATATTGAGGAAAAAGCCGGCCCTTTTGCCTGTTCAGAATGCCATATTCGCTAAAACTGGATTTAACCTACTAAAAAAGCCATGTCCCTGAAAAGAAACATGGCTTGTAAACAAAAAAAGATTGAAATATTTTCAACTGAAGAATTTTAAGCTTGTACTTTTAATTCCGCCCTTACATAGACCCAGCATCTGTCTCAGCTCTTTCTGAGTCCCATGTTCAACAAACATATCCGGTACACCCAGTCTCTTGATTTTCAGCCCTGACAGCAAATCCCGATCAGCGAGAAATTCAAGTACCGCAGATGAAAAACCACCGGCCAGCATATTTTCTTCGAGTATAAGAACCTTATTGAATCTTTTGACAATTTCCTCAAGTATATCAACAGGTAGAGGTTTGACAAATCTCGGGTTAACTACAGCAAGGGACAATCCTTCTGATTCAAGCTCCAAAGCTGCTTCTAAGGCGGGATAAAGTCTGCTTCCAATGGCAATAATCACCCCATGATCACCGTCTTTTACCAATTCACCTTCACCAATATTGATAGAGGTTACTTTTTCATTGACAGCTGATCCTACTCCTACACCGCGAGGATATCTGATGGCAGCTGGACCCTGATGTTCAATGGCAGTATAGAGCATAGACTGCATTTCAGCTTCATCCTTGGGAGCCATGCAAATCAGATTGGGGATATGCCTTAAAAAAGAAAAATCAAACAGTCCATGGTGAGTTGCCCCGTCTTCACCAACAATCCCGGCTCTGTCCAGACAGATTGTAACAGGAAGGTTTTGCAGGCAGACATCGTGAACAACCTGATCATAGGATCTTTGCAAAAAAGTGGAATATACAGCAACTACGGGTTTAAAACCCCTTGAGGCCAGCCCGGCGGCAAAGGTCAATGCATGTTGCTCACAGATACCAACATCAAAAAAACGATCTGGAAATTTCTCAGAGAACTTTCTTAGGCCAGTACCTTCAGGCATGGCCGCAGTTATGGCGACGATTTTATCATTTTTTTCAGCTGCAGTACAAAGGGTATTTCCAAAAATTTCTGTATAGCTTGGTAGACATTTACCCTTAGCTTTTTTGGCCAGACCAGTTTCCGGTTCAAAGCAACCCACCCCATGAAAAAATGTAGGGTTATCTTCAGCAGGCTTGTAGCCTTTACCTTTACGTGTAAGAACATGAACAAGTACAGGTCCTTCAAGGTCTTTTAACTGCCTGAATACCTGGGTCATGGATTTGATGTTATGACCATCCACAGGACCAATATAGTTAAATTTAAATGCTTCAAAAAGTATCCCTGGAGTAAAAAAGCCTTTCAGGGATTCTTCACTCCTGCGTGCATAATTTAAAATATCATCGCCAATTCTGGGAATGGTCCGCATCCACCCTTCAACTTCTTTTTTGAACTTTACAATCCACTTAGATGAAAGCTTCCTGCTTAAGAAAGAAGAAAGGGCTCCAACATTTTTGGAAATGGACATTTCATTGTCGTTTAAAATGACAACAAGGTCTCTATCCAGATCCCCAGCCTGATTCAAGCCTTCATAAGCAAGACCTGCAGTCATGGAACCATCACCTATAACTGCCAGGACCTTATTATTCTCTTGAAGTATATCTCTCGCTACAGCCATACCCAGGGCCGCTGAAATTGAGGTGCTGGAGTGACCTACCCCGAAATGGTCATATTCACTTTCTTCTAATCTGGGAAAACCGCTTAGACCTTCCATCTTGCGAAGAGTATGAAAGCGGTTTTTACGGCCGGTTAAAATCTTATAGGCATAAGCCTGGTGGCCAACATCCCAGATGATTCTGTCTTTTTGAAAATTAAAGCTATTCATTAAGGACACGGTTAAATCTACAACTCCGAGAGAAGGAGCCAGATGCCCACCATTTTTGGAGACAACTTTTATAATCAGTTCTCGCACTTCAGACGCAAGACATTCAAGTTCATTTAAACCAAGCTGTCTTATGCTGGAGGGATCACTTAAGGTATTGAGGATATTCTGGTCAGAGTCAGGCATATCTATCTTCCCAATTTTTAACGGACGAACACCTAAGATATTCGCCCGTTAAAATCGGTCATAATCTTCAGGTTTATTGATAAAAAACTACCACTTCATTTTGGCCTGTTGAGCATAGGCTTTTTCCTGTTCTTCAAAAGATGAAAAACCGGCATGATGTAAGGCATCTTCAACAGTTGTCTGCCAATCCCAGTTGGCATAAATTACAGGCTTGTGAAAAACACCGCGAAAGTGATTCAGTTCCTGCCTGTAAAAATCTTCCTTTGCCCCGCCAAGACACGCATACAACTGGTCATGAAGACGACCAAGTTCACCTTCATACCAATCCATTAGATCTTTTTCAGTTGAATATTTCTTAAGGATATGTTCATAATTATTCTTTTTGAGCAATTCTTGCAAATTATGAAAATGCTGTTTTTTGATCCAGCCTCCAAGCTCACTGATCTTGATATTTTCCTTTTCAGTTTCAGCGAACTCATACTTGGTCTGGGCATATGTATCAGGAACCACTGAAGCTGATACAATGCCTGCGATACATACCAGGCCCCGGATAACTTTACTATTGGATACGCCTTGACCGCAAAATCCAACTTTCTTGCCAAATTTCTGACCAGTAAATATTGTGGCCAATATTGCCCAGACTACTGCTGGATCCTCTTCATCATAGATATGGCGAAGCCTGGAGTTGTCCCTGTCAGTTCCAAGCACCAGCTGAGTCATATCATTGGAACCTATTGAAAACCCATCGAACTCACGGATAAACTCTTTGGCAATTATGGCGTTGCTGGGAATTTCCGACATAAGAATAATCTTCAGCCCATCTTCTCCGGATCTGAGCTTATGGACATTAGCCAGATATCTCTTCATGCTTCTGGCTTCCTCAAGGGTTCGCACAAAAGGCAGCATCAATTGTAAATTGGTCCCTCCGAATGCTCCTCTGGCCAGTTTGAATGCTTCCAACTCCCAGTCATGAATGTCTCTTGATACTCCTCTGTAACCTAGCATGGGGTTGTCTTCGTAATCTTCAAAGAGCATTCCGCCCATAAGATTTCGATATTCGTTAGATTTATAATCGGTTGTACGGTAGATTATATCTTTTCCGTAAAAAGCCATGGCAAAAAGAGCCAGGCCCTGAGAAAGAGTTTGTATATAAAGCTCTTTTCCTGATCTATAGCCCTTTGATAAAATATATTGAGTGATGTTATCAGGAAGGTTTTGAACATCATCCATTCTTTGCTTAAGCCCGACCTTCTGGGCAACTTCAATTCTGAGTTGTTTTATATTTTCTAAAACTTCACTTATATATGGATCGTTTTTGGTCCGTTTGTATATGGATTCAATGCGATCTTTAATTTCTTGTCTGGCCTGTGCAGACTCAGGATCATCGCCAGCCTGAAGGAGTAACTCATCAATAAGCCCCATAACTATGGCAATATGTTCACGCAAATCAATAGAAGTTTTGAGAATATCAAATCTTTTCGTGGCATGGTCGATATACTCATCCAGTTTGTTGTCCAATTCCCTCAATTGACGGTGCAGAGCAAGAACTTCGTCCGTGCCTTTGGCCCCTTTCTGCTCTGTAAGTTTGTTTACCTTATCCTCAAGGCCGGAAATAATTCCGACATATTTCCTGAGATTAAAGTCAAGTGAAATAACACCGGCTGCAAGTTGATCTCTGACAACCTTAGTTAAATCATTTTCAAGTTCTTTGAGCTTCTTTTCAACAACGTTTTCCAGAAATCCCTTGTCATAAGCCTCCAAAGCCTGAGGGTGAACGCCAATATTGCCTAACATAAATTCAGCCCTTAAGAGGCCAACTTCAAAGTCAGGCACGTTGCGAAGCCTTGATAGAAACAATGCCTGGCCAACATCAGCTAAGATTAGACCGACCTTGGTTTTGGTGGGTGGAAGTTTACTCACATCCATTTCGCCGCCTACTTCCACCAATGGTATAAGCCCACGGTAGACCTGGCCTCTGGAACCATTGACGGTTACCTCCTGACCATCAAGGGCCCGTAAGGCTTCTAAGCGTTTGATTCCAATTATTGCAGGTATACCAAGTTCCCTTGAAGTGATGGCAGCATGGCTTGTGTCACCACCTGCGTCTGCCAGAATTGCCGAAGCAATTCGCATCCCAGGAACCATGTCCGGGTCGGTTCGGTCAGCAGCTAAAACGTCTCCTTTATTTATCTTGTTCAGTTCCAAGGCTGAACGTAAAAACTTGATGGTTCCCTGACCAGCACCCCTTGACGCGCCATTTCCCTCAAGAAGAAGCTCAGCCTTAGGCAGAGCTTCTTCATCTACCTCCATTCTACGCATATAAATTATGCTGGGGTGGTTTTCGAATTCTTCATTCCACCGGGTTTCTGGTCTGGCCTGAACAAACCATAACCTGTCCCACTGGTCTATACAGAATTCTGTATCCATAATCATATCATTGTATGCTTTGCTGATGGACCTTACCCCTTTGGCCACCATTTCAGCCTGAGCTAAGGACAGAGACCAGCGATTAATCTGATCTTCAGGGACAGATTCTTCTTTAGTCCCAGCCCCAGTTTCATCATAAACAATCTTTTTATCTTTAAAACCCATATTCCGGATGACTATTTCTTCACCATCATCACGCTGAAAAACAAAAAATTTATCAGGGGTGACCATCCCGCTGACCACTGCTTCTCCGAGACCGTAACTGGCATCAATGGAAACAAGATCCTGTCTTGCAGTTCCGCGGCAGCCCGTAGACGTATCAGCGCTAAAAGCTGTTCCCGAAATAACCGGATTTATCATGCGCATAATGCATACAGAAAGAGATGTGTTTTCAATGGACCACTCCTCTTTTGCCCTGGAAGCGATGGAATCGTCGCCTGTTCTTTCAGCCTTGGCAACTGCATCCAGGATTGCTTCGCGACGATAAGTCATGCTGCGCAGATTGTATGCTGAGGCACAATCCCAGTGGTATGCTTCAACTGCATTATTCTCGCCCACAATATTCAGATAGGTA
>PWPY01000134.1 GCA_003558575.1 Desulfonatronovibrio sp. | reverse complement strand
GTTCATCAAAAAGGACCAGACTGGGATTCTGGGCCATAAGCTGCAAAAGCTCAGAA
This sequence comes from Desulfonatronovibrio sp., assembly GCA_003558575.1. GTDB lineage: Bacteria > Desulfobacterota > Desulfovibrionia > Desulfovibrionales > Desulfonatronovibrionaceae > Desulfonatronovibrio. The sequence goes on along the minus strand of PWPY01000134.1, from coordinate 6,283 downwards.
CGTTTGATCTCTCCCCCTGAAAACCCGGAATTGATATCCCGGTCAAGAAAATCAGTAAGATTGACCTGGGCAGCAAGGGCCTCTACATCAACCTTGTTCTCGCCAGCGCAAAGCCCAACCATATCCCTGGTCTTGAGACCATGGATGGTTGGGGGACGCTGAAAAGACATGCCAATCCCCAGTTTAGCCCGCTCATATGTGGGCATTTCTGTTATATCTATATCTTTAAAAATTATCTTTCCCTGGGTAATTTCATATCCTGAAAAACCCATGAGAGTCATAAGCAGCGAAGTCTTGCCTGATCCATTAGGACCAAACAAAATAAAGGTTTCGCCCTGTTCTATTTCCAGGTTGATTCCCTGCAAGACCTCATGGCCGCCGACCTTGACGTGCAGGTCCTGTATCTTCAGCATGGCAATCTCCATTCTTAATAACTGACAAAAACGTTATAAAAAAAGCGGATAAATAATCCGTAGCCTCAGTATTTTTATTCCAGAAAAAACTCTTTTTTCCTGCGTATCTTCTCGTAACAGTAGTAACACCTTTTCCTGTCCCTGAAAAGAGGAAGAAGGGCCATTCCAAGGACAAATCCTCCGGCATGTGCCCACCAGGCAACGCCTGTGCCTGTCCCAAAAATCCCTGACCCAAGAGCAAATAAAAGCTGCATGATAAACCAGATTCCCAGAAAAACCAAAGCTGGAACTTCAATTATGTAGGGAAGAAAAAAAATAGGGATAAAGGTTATTACTCTGGAGTGAGGATAAAGTAAAAGATATGCACCCATCACTCCGGCAATGGCCCCGGACGCGCCGACCACTGGCACTGGCGAACCGAAATTAAACAATATATGGGTTAACAAAGCCCCTGCACCGCATAAAAGATAAAAAAACAAGAAACGGACCGGACCCATCACATCTTCAATATTATCAGCAAATATCCACATCATCCAGCTGTTGAGAAGAAAATGCCAGAATCCGCCGTGAATAAACATATGGCTGATAAGTGTATAATATCCCCTGTCCGGATAACCGGCCATGACAGCAAGATCAGGGTGAGTGAACCTGAGGGGTACAACACCATAAAGATGAAAAAAAGTTGCCAGATCTCTTGGCCCGAGCCCCATGGTGTACATGAAAACCAGAGCATTGGCAGCAATTATACCCCAGACCATATATGGATTGAATACGTTGGGGATACTGTCTTTAAGGGGAATCACTCAGCACACGGTCCTTTAAAGGTCACTTGAAATGTTAGTTTGCATAAGATCTTTGAAGCGGCAATCCGCTCTCCTGCCAATCTTACTTCTTAAGTATCTGAGCACCCGGGTCAAGGAGTAAACATTTTTTTTCAGGTCCACCTCATCAGAGGAATTATCAATTATAAGTTGGCAATTCCTTAATTTTTCAGCCTGTTTCATCTGATTTTCATCAAGATAAACAAACTGATCCCGGCTCAATTTTCTTTTTTCTGCAAGCCTGCTGTAGCGCAACTCATCTGGGCAGTATATTCCAGCCACAACATCAGCATCCATATCCATACCGCTTTCAGCGGCCAGAGGAATTTCAGCAAATGCCACTCTTTTATCTTCATGCTCAAGCCAGAAAGACTCAAGCCTGTGTTTGACTAAGGGATGAATCAGATGGTTCAATTCTTTAAGAATATCTCTATCCCGGCTGACCGCAGCACCCAGGCGCAATTTATTTACTGGTAGATCCTCTCCATCTATGAACCTGTCACCAAAACGCCCCTTTATCATTCTCCAGCCATCATTGCCAGGCTGATAAAGATCATTAACACACTCATCAGCCATAAAAACCGGGTACTTAAGCTCCCTGAGCAGAAACATGACCAGGCTCTTGCCTGATCCCATGGAACCGGTAATTATTACTTTCTGCAAATGACGCTCCAAGTAAAAAAATACCCTTTGAAAATCCTTTGGCGGAGCCTGAAAAAACAGATGATATTTATCAGTATGGGGCAAATTAAAACCCAGCTCAATGGAATGCAGAAGCTGTCTTTTCACTAACTTCTGGAGCAGTTTTTTTTTGTACCCCCAGAAGGAATCTATTTTACCCCCGTACAAATTATCACCAAGCACAGGATGCCTTAGAGAAGACATATGCACTCTTATCTGATGAGTACGCCCTGTAAGTATCTGCACGAGAACCAGAGACCATTTCTTATCCACTCCAGCATAGATTATTTTGTACTTTGTCCTTGCAGAACGACCATTTTTAACCACTGCCATCCTGGTTTTATTCCTGTGATCACGGTTCAGGGATAAGTTGATCTCCCCTTCTGTCTTATCAGGACATCCTTTGATTAAGGCCAGATACTTTTTATTAACCAAGCGGTCTTGGAAAGCATTCTGTAAAAATTCTCTTATGTTGGAATCAAGGGCCACAACCATAAGGCCACTGGTATCCTTGTCTAATCGATGTACAATTCCTGGTCTTTCATCAGATTCTGAATTTCTTAATTGAGGATATTTTTCCAGAAGATAATTAACCAATGTCGGTTCATCAATGGAAGGGGCAGGATGCACGCTCAGGCCTGGCTGTTTATCCAGAACAAGAATAGAACCGTTCTCAAACACTTCCTTTATCTCTCCCTTCAAAGGGACAGGAGCGTATTTTTTTTCTACTGGAACGTTTAACTTTACAACCTGACCGGACACGACCTTATAGGAAGGTTTAAGACAGGCCTTTCCATCCACAAGTACGTGACCATTCTTGATCAAAGCCCCTACCTGAGATCTGGTAAATTCATATTCCGGAAAATTCTCCACAAGAAAGAGATCCAACCTGATACGAGCTTCATCTCCTGATGATAAAAAAGCTATCTTTTCAGTCAATAATCTTATCCTTGGTCACTGTTGACCTGGCATATTTTTAGCATTAAAAAAGACTAAGATATCGTCATCCCATAAAAAATCTATAAGGAACACAATGTCAAAAATTATTCTGTCCATAGTTGTTTTTTTTATATGCACCCTTGTCCTCTTCCACCCGTGCGCAGCCTTTAATCCAGCCCATCTGGAAAAACTTCTCGAAACAAAAGAATGTGTTGAATGTGACCTGAGGGGGGCTGATCTGCGCAAGACTGATCTCAACAATGCCATGCTCAGAGGAGCTAATCTCAAAGAAGCCGTCCTTCACGGTGCAGACCTGACTGATGCCAGCCTGAGCAGCACTATTTTGACCGGTGCAGACATGCGGGGAGCAATCCTAAAAGGGGCCAACCTGAGTAACGCCAAAATGGATGGCGTAAACCTTTATGGGGCTAACATCAGAATTGGGAACCTTTATAAAGCAGACCTGAGGGGAGCCAACTTAAGCGGAGCTGATTTAAGTGCTGCCAACTTAAGCATGATCAACCTGGTCGAGGCAAACCTTAGCTGGACCGTCTGGAATAACGGGAGGACCTGTGCCATGGGGTCTATTGGTGAATGCGAGCAATAGGCCGGAACTTACTCAAAAACAATAGTCTTTTTCCCGAAGATAAACACCCTGTCATCAAAAACCAGACTCAAGGCCCTGGCCAGAACCTGCTTTTCCACATCCCGCCCTGCCTGGGCCATATTTGATGCATTGTATGTATGATTTACTGGAATTACATTCTGAGTAATTATGGGGCCGTCATCTAACTCATCATTCACAAAATGCGCCGTAGCCCCGATGATTTTCACACCGCGGTCATATGCCTGCTTGTAGGGAGAAGCACCAATAAAAGCTGGTAAAAATGAATGATGAATATTGATAATGCTATTGGCAAACTTCTGCACAAAAACCGGGCTTAAGATCCGCATATATTTGGCCAGAACCAGATACTCAGGACTGTAATCATTTATAGTTTCTATTACCTTTTGCTCGTGATCCTCTCGTGAGAGATCCTGATGCGGCACATGACAATAAGGAATGCCAAAGCTCTCTACCAGGTCACGCAGACTGTCATGGTTGCTCACAACAGCAGCTATTTCCATATCAAGCTCATTATAACGGGCCCTGATCAGAAGATCTCCCAGACAATGCGGCTCCTTGGTAACCAGAATAACCACTTTTTTACGTCTCTTGGTAGAAAGCCTTATATTGATATCAGGCAGCTTTTCCTGAATGGAGCGCACCAGCAGATCTTCATCAATGGAACCGGAAAACTCTGTACGCATGAAAAACCTATTATGTTCTTTATCCACAAACTCGTAATTCTGTTCAATATTCAGACCAAAGTCATAAAGAACTCCGCTGATGGCGTAGACAAGGCCCATTCTGTCTGCTGATTCTATTAATAAATGGTATGTCATAGAAAATATCTGCCTGATTAAGATTTAATTTTTTTAGATTGTTGAAATATCCCAATTGCTGCGCGGATATATGCACGATACCATGGCAGTGTCAACTTTTGCCCTGTCAGGGTATTGAAAAAGTCCTTATTCAGCTAGGCCCGTTAAACCTGAGCATAAGCATTGTTATATCATCTGACTGAGGTGCACCATCAGCAAATTTTACAACATCGACCCCAATATCCCGGACAAAATTTTCTGCATTTTTATCCTTGATTTTTTCAGCCTGCTCCAGAAGCCTTTCATCTGAAAAAAGTTCCTGCCTAACATTCATGGCTTCAGTAACCCCGTCTGTATATAAGAAAAGTCCTTCTCCAGGCTCTAAGTCAACACTTAACTCTTTATAGTCTATTCCCTCCATGGCTCCGGCAACAGGACCGCTTATTCCCTTAACAAAGAGGCAATCTCCACTGTTTTTGATAACAATGGGCAAATTATGCCCGGCATTGGCGTACTTTACATTACCGGTTTTAACATTCAATATGGCAATAATCATGGTCACAAACATACTTTTGGGATTGTCTTTGCTCAAACCGTTGTTCACCCTGGTCATAATTGTCGAAGGAGAAATTTCCTTTGCTGAATGACTCTGAACCAGAGTCCTGGCAATGGCCATGTACAAAGACGCAGGCATGCCTTTATCTGACACATCACCCACGGTAAAACAGAGATGATCATCATCTAACATGAAATAATCATAAAGATCTCCGCCTACTTCTCTGGCAGGCTCCAAGTATGCAAAAAGATCAACTCCCACTTTCCCGGTAAAGGAAGGCAGCTTTTGCGGCAGCATGCTCATCTGGATTTCCCTGGCCAGATTCAGCTCACTTTCATATCTTTCCTTGGCTGCAGTTGCATCAAGAAGTTTTAAAACATTCTTACGTAGTTCTTTACGCATAAATATGAAAGAACCTGCCAGAGCACCGACTTCATCATGATATCTGGCAGTCAGCTTTTCTAATGGATTAACATCAAAATCATCACTGGTGGGATCTTCGGTGGAAGCCAGCTTTCTTGCCTGACCAGTCAAAACTCCAAGAGGACCTGATATATGGCGTACAAAGAAAATCGCTGCCAGAACACCCAGGAAAAAAATTCCTCCAATTATCAGAGACTGGCTTTGAACAAGATTCCGGGCAGGCATATCCAGCTCTGCCTCTGGAATCAGAGCACTCAGATACCAGTTCAATGGCCTGAAGTAGCGTGTGTATGCAATGATATTCTGGCCATCTAAGACTATGGTAATGGCTTCATTATTTAAGGCACTTGCGGAAAGCTCAGGGAAATACTGAGAAAGAACATCAGCATGAAAGATGGTTTCAGGTGAAACCACAATATTATCTTTATTATCAAACATGAAAAGAAAACCTGTCTGGGCAATACGCATCTGATCAAACTGTCTTTCAAGACCGTTCATAAGCTCATCAAGACGCCTTTCTTCTACTGCTTCAACATATGAGATATCAACAGATGCACCAAAAACCCAGTCCCAGTCCGGGAAAAAAACAAGGTAACCCAATCTCTGATCACCTGCCTTCTGATCATCTGCAGGAGAAAAAACTACAAAACGGGCAGAACCATACTCTGTGGAATTAATAGCTTCTGTTAAAGGCACGCCCTTAATATCTGAAATGTCTGATAAATTTCTTTCAACCAATGATATTTCCGTATCAAAAATAACATCACGCATCTTATCTGCCACAAAAAAACTGGTAGAGCCTGAATCAAGGTTCCACAGCCAGTTGACAAAATTTTCCTGCAGTAGTTCCGTATCCCTATCCTCAATCAGCCCCTTATCACTGATATAAAGATCAAGCATGGAGCTAACAAAGTCGGATTCTCTTTTTAAGCGTTCTTTGGCCACCTCAATGCTTGCTACTCTGTCAGATATGAGACTCCGGTAAACCCCCTGGATATTCAAAAAGGCAGAATCCAGAATATTCT
>PWPY01000091.1 GCA_003558575.1 Desulfonatronovibrio sp. | reverse complement strand
TCGGTCCTGTGGAGAGCGGCAAAAGGGAACCAAGAATTGTGGCCACTGACCATTACGAACCTAAACCCATGGACATTGAAGAGGCTGCCATGCAGTTAGAAGATCTGAATTATGATTTTCTGGTTTTCCTCAATGCGGAGACAGAAAGGGTTAATGTGGTTTACAGACGCAAAAATGGAGATTTTGGATTTATCGATCCAGGCATGTAAATATGAATCTATCTGAATATACCCATAAAAACCAGATAATTGAAGAGCTTTCAGCCAGGACCAAAAATGAGGTCCTGGCTGAACTCATTAAGCCTCTTACTGAAAAGTATTCTTTTCTGAATCAGAAAGAGGTTTATGATGTTCTTCTGACAAGGGAAAACCTTGGAACCACGGGCATTGGCGATGGCGTAGCCATACCTCACGGAAAACTTGAGCATTTGGATCAGGTTCTCCTTGTAACTGCAAGGAGCAGTTCTGGTGTAGACTTTGCCGCCCTGGACCATAAACTGGTGCATATCTTTTTTCTTGTACTTGCTCCGGAAAAAAGCGCTGGCAAACATTTGAAGATTCTGGCCTTCATATCCAGGATGCTTCAGAATCAGGCTTTTAGAGACGCGTACATGCGTGCCCGGGACAGAGATGAGCTATGGAATCTGATAAACAAGACCTGAACAGGATAGAGACTATGGATTCCCGGCAAGTTAGGAGCTGCTACCCCCTGATTATTGTCACTGGACTATCAGGAGCTGGAAAAAGCACAGCCCTCAATGTATTCGAAGACCTGGGATTTTTTACTGTGGACGGTCTGCCAGTGAGCCTTGTCCCATCGATATTAGAGCTTTTTTCCCGGGAAAATCCCAAAAATTACCGGGGAGTGGCCTTGGGTATGGATCTTCGCCAGTCAGACTTTGCCTCTGAATGGGAAATGGTCAGACAAAAGATTGATGATTCCAGCATTTCTTTACAGATAATTTTCCTTGAGGCTGCAGAAAATATCCTGGTTCGAAGGTATGCTACAACCAGGCGTCCCCATCCTTTGGAATCTAAATCTCTGGGGCTTGAGCAGGCACTGGAAAAAGAAAAGACTATATTGAATACCCTGAGATCAGATGCTCACCTGGTTCTTGACACCTCAGGATTCTCTATTCATGATTTGCGAAGAGTTATCCAGGAAAAATGGGAATGTCTGCATCATTCTTTTTCCGGGATACGTATTCACATGATTTCCTTTGGCTTTAAGTATGGAGTGCCTTCTGAAGCTGATATGGTCTTTGATCTGAGATTTTTGCCCAACCCGTACTTTGATCTAAAGCTGCGCCCCCTATCAGGCAAAGATCAGTCAGTGAAGGAGTTTGTCCTGGGAAAAAATCCCGGAACTGACTTTATTTCCCGAACCAGAGATTACCTGTCTTTTCTGATTCCCTTGTTTGTTGCAGAAGGCAGGTACAGGCTTACCCTTGCTTGTGGATGTACTGGCGGGAGACATCGATCCGTTGCAGTGGTTGAAAATATTGCCCAGTTCCTCCGGGACCAGGGATATCTGGTGTCCATGGAGCACAGGCACTTCAACCTGGGTTGATATTAAGTAGTTTTCAACATCCGAAAAGAAAGACTTTCGGGATGGAAACTAAGTAGTGGACCATCCATCTCATAAAATCAAAAGTTATCACAGCTTAACCCAAAACGCGTGAATTAAGAAAATGATTGGAATTATTCTGGTTACCCACGGCAATTTCGGTGAAAGCCTGCTTAGTGCTGCAACCATGATCATGGGAGATGATGAAAGCTGCTGCGCCCTTGGTGTAGACGTATCCAAGCCCATGAATGAAATTATTGAAGAGCTCAAAACAAAGGTCAAAGAGCTTGATAGCGGAAGTGGAGTAATTATCCTAACAGATATGTTTGGAGGAACCCCCACCAATATCAGCCTGTCTCTTTTAACTCAGGGGCGGACTGAAGTTATAACCGGAGTAAATCTCCCCATGCTCCTCAAGACCTTTAGTGGCAGAGACAAAAAAATCAATGACCTGGCCCAGGAAATTAAAAGCGCGGGCAAACAGGGAATCCTGGTGGCCGGAGATGTTCTCAAACGCAAAATCCCTGATGCCCCCAAGAAGGTCTAACAGAAAATGTTCTGGGTACGCGTTGACAATCGACTCATTCACGGTCAGGTAATCGAAGCCTGGCTTCCCTTTACCAGGGCTAAGTCCCTGATGGTTGTCCATGATGAATTAGCCAACGATGTTGTAAGGCAGGAGATAATGGGACTGGCTGTTCCCCAGGGCATTGAAATCCTTTTTACTCCTGTTAATGAATCCATAGAGATGGTCCGTAAAAAATTCAAATCCCGCCTCTCTTCTCTTTTCATCCTTTTTTCTAAATGTTCTGACGCCCGTCAGGCCTTTGAAAAAGGACTAATTTTCCAGTCCATCAATATAGGTAATATCCATTACGGACCTGGCAGAAAGCAGATTTGCTCTCATATAGCCTTGAGCCGTGACGATTGCTCCTGTCTTAATTTTTTCAATAAAAAAGGAGTTGGCCTGGACTTCAGGTGCGTGCCCCACAAACATATTCAGGTGGATGAATGGTAAACTTAGCTGATTTCAGTACTCACAGCATGGTAATATTTGGCGGTTTTTTTTTGCCCTGTTTTCCCTGACCAGATTTACCATCCACGCAAGCCTCTTAGATAGACCCCTTGTGGTGGGTTTTATTCTTTCCATGTTTACCGATGATATTTTCACTGCAATGTATATTGCGGTTTTTTTTGAACTGCTGTGGATAGACATCATACCTGCAGGAACCTTTATTCCTCCCAACGCCATCTTTTGTGTTGTAGCCACCATCTGTCTAATGGAAATCTTCGGTCTTGCCCATACGTCACAGATCCTTCCACTGATGATAATGACTATACCCATAGCTTTTTTATCCTCATGGTTAGAAGGGGTGCAACGTACAGGGCAGAATAAAAACTACAATGTTATACTTCAGCAGACCAGAAAGACACCTGCGAAATACAGACCCGATCTTATGATCAGGACGTCAGTTATTCAGTCTTTTTTGATTTATCTAATCACTGGTTTGTTGGGAATTTATCTTTTATTGGGAATATTCAGCTTTATTCATATTTATCTGCCCCTGGAAAATATAATCCAATGGCCTCACCTGATCTTGATAGCCTCTATAAGTGCCCTGGCTGCATTGCGCATAAAAAAAGCTTATATTTCTCTTATGGTTGGAATGGTTCTAATCGCGGCATATCTAGGAAAAGATCTACTACCTCTGTGAAGAATAGACTTGCAACATAGCATGATGCAGACTGGTTAGAAACCCAGGCTGTCCTCCACAGGCAGGACCATGGCCCTTAAATGCTCATGGGATTTTTTGCGCAGCCTGAATTCATCAAGATCTCTGAACAGTTTTTTCACCTGGTCATCATCAACCCTGGCCTGGACAACTGTAAAACTTCCAGGAAAAACCTGGGTTCCGAAATGTTTTCCATCCTGGCCCTTTCCCTCTATCATGGAATAACGCACAAAGTCAGTAATGCCCTGTTTATCCAGAATAAAATCAATATCGTCAGAATATTCAAAACGGAAACTTATATGCACTAATTTCACGTAAAACTACCTCTCCTGCCCATCACTATCTACTCTGTTTAACTTCCCGGCCCAGAACCCTCCAGATAAAATTCTGAAGCTGATCATAAAGCGTGTATACAACTGGAATAACCACCAGGGTCAAGACTGTGGAAGTAAAAAGCCCGGCCACAATGGAAATGCCAAGAGGTGCCCTGGCCTCGCCACCTGTCCCAAAACCGAGAGCCAAAGGCATCATCCCCAGAATGGTTGAAAATGCCGTCATAAGCACTGGTCTGAATCGCTCTCTTGCAGCCTCCTGAGCCGCGTCAAAAGGCTTCCTTCCTCTGGCCACAAGAATATTGGTATAGTCAATAAGAAGTATGGAATTTTTGGTAACAAGCCCCATAAGCATTATCAGCCCGATAAAAGCGTATACATTAAAATTCATTCCCATAAGCCAGAGAGATCCAAAAGCACCCACTGTTGCCAGAGGCAATGAGGTCATGATGGTCAAGGGATAAATAAATGACTCAAACTGGGCTGAAAGTACCAGATAAATAAATATAACGGAAAAAATAATGGTTATGGTCAGGTAATAAAAGGATTCAGCAAAAACCTGAGACATTCCAGCCAGTTCATAATCAGTGCCTGGAGGAAGTTCAGAACTTAAATGTTCTTCCAGAAGATTGACCGCATCTCCCATGGCCACTCCTGGAGGAATTGATGACGATATGGTGGCTGAACGCATCCGGTTAAACCTGTTAATCTCACTGGGGCCTACAGTTTCCTCTATAATGACCAGACCATCTAAGGACACTAACTGTTCATTACTGTTACGAACATATATATTTCGCAGGAAATCCGGAGACATCTCTCCCCGGCCCAGGACATCTGTTATAACATCGTAGCGTTCTGCCAGTCTTTCGATTTTGGATATTTCTGTCTGCCCCAGGACGTAGCGAAGCGTATTGGAAATACTGGCCACAGACACTCCCATTTCTGAAGCCCTTTCCCTGTCAACTGTAACGTCAATCTGAGGCTTATTTAGCTCCAGATCGCTGCGCACACCCACAAACCATTCAGGCTGAGAGCGCATCCATCCCATTATCCTGTTCTGGAGAATATCTAATTCCTCAAGGTCTGGGTTTTTCAACACCACTTCTATGGGTGACCCTCCCACACCCCCAGGTGTCAGTTCCAGAACAAAGGCTCGTCCATCTGGAATTGACCCAAGAACTCCTCTGAAGTTCTGCATAACTTCATTTTGATGAATTTCACGGTCCTGTCTTGGGGTCAATGTAACAAAAGCAATACCACTGTTAGGCGGACCAGTGCCTGCCGGCCCCATGCCAACAGCAAGGAATTGATGACTGATATTGGGATCTCTATCCAGTCCAGCTTCAATCTTGCGGGCAAAGGCGTCTGTCTCCCGGATTGTTGAGCCTTCAGGAGTTTCAAAAACAAGCATAAAACGGGACCTGTCCTCATCTGCCTGAAATTCCTGAGGCGTATTCATAAGTGCGGCTATGCCCAGGCCAAAGGCAAAAATAGCAATGGTAACCACCAGTCCCCTTCGTTTGAACGCACCCTTAAGAATCCAGACATAAAAACTTTCCAGTCCTTTAAGATGGCGTTCAGAGAGCTGATAAAAAAAACTTTTGCGGGGTTTGTACTTGAGTAATCTGGAACAAAGCATGGGAGTAAGGGTCAGGGCAACAAAGGTGGAGGCAAATACTGTAACAGCAACTGTAAGCCCGAATTCAAAAAAGAATCTGCCGATAATCCCCCCGGTAAAAGCAACAGGGATAAACACTGCAGCTAAGGACAAAGAGTTGGCCAATGCGGGAAAAGCCACTTCAGTTGTTCCCACCCTTGCAGCAGGCATGGCATCTGCACCATTTTCCATGTGGTAAAAGCTTCTTTCCAGCACAACAATAGCATCATCAACAACAATTCCTATTACCAGGATCAAAGCCAGCATGGTCAGAACATTGATGCTGAATCCCATAATATTTATAAAGGCCAGACCTATGAGCAATGAAGTGGGTATTGCCAGAGCAACAACAATGGTACCTCGACCGCTGCGCAAAAATGCAAGGACAACAACTATAACCAGAAAGGCTGCAATGAGGATGGTCGTCCGGAGGTCATTAATATTTTCTTTGATATATGCGGAGGCATCCATAGCCTGACGATACTCAAGGCCGGGAGGAAAGGAATGGGAAAGTTCCTGAATTCTTGATTTAACCAGATCTGCCAGTTCTACTGTGTTGGCTCCGGTCTGCTTGACCACACCCAGACCAACAGTATCTTCTCCGGAAAAACGGGCCAGCTGCCTGTCGCTTTCCACGCCATCCTCTGCCTGACCAACATCTGACAGCCTCACAGGAGATCCATCTCTGTATGCTATGATAAGATCATTAAAGGGAGCTGCTTCAGAAAACTGCCCTTTGGTCCGAATAAGGAATTCTCTGGAAACTCCTTCAATACGTCCCGACGGGATATCAACGTTTTCTGCCTGAATGGTGTTTACTACATCCTGAATAGCTAAGTCGTACGCAGCAAGTCGCTCGGGATCAATCTTGATCCTCACAGCATAGTTCCTGGCCCCGCCCACGATAACTCTCCCAACACCGCGTAAAGTTTCTAACTGAGGCTTTAAAACATTATCCGCGTATTCAGTAAGCCGGATATTATCCCAGCGCTCATCACCTACTAAGGCAAGCCACATAATGGCCTGGGAATCAAGGTCCAACTTGCGCACAACAGGTGACTCGGCATCCTGAGGCAGCTGTCGTCTGGCCCTTTCTACAGCATCACGT
>PWPY01000277.1 GCA_003558575.1 Desulfonatronovibrio sp. | reverse complement strand
CCAGTTGCCAGTACTAACTTATCATAACTTAGGCGATATTCCCGTCCGGAATTCAGCTCCTTAACCAGGACTTTCCTGGAAGAGCGATCAATGTTCAAGGCCCTGGTCCGGGTCAACACTTCAATCCCTTTGGCCTTGCGAAAAAAGCCAGCATCCCTGACCATATGAAATGTAGTGGACTGAAGCTCTTTGGCATCACTCACATCTCCAGATACATAGTAAGGAATACCGCAGCCCCCGTATGAAATAAGTTCTGATTCATCAATCATTATCACTTCAGAATCAGGCTCCAGACGCTTAAACCTGCATGCGGCCTTTGGTCCCAGGGCCACAGCACCAATTACAAGCACTTTCTTTGCCATAACAAAACTCCGTTAATAATATTAGTAATTACTCAACAAACAAAAAAGTCAATGCAAAGTATCATGAAGCATGATAACATGAAAGCTGAAAATAAGGAGTCAACTTCTGCCCAGCACGCGACATAATACTCAAATTACACCTCTTTCGAAAAAAATGAAAGTTTTCAGTTCTTCATATTTTGTGATGAATAGTCACCATTTTTGTAACTATTCACTACATACGTAATATGGCTATTCAATGGCACTGGATTCCGGCTTTCGCCGGAATGACGGTAAAGAGTAACAGCTTGCTTTAACCTTCACCCCGGACTAGATCCGGGGTCCAGGTCTTTTTGCTGGAACATGATGAATAGTCACCATTTTTTAATAAATCATGAAACAATATCAAAAAAATCAACCTATCAAAAAGCACAAATATTGCAGTCAAAGTCTTGCTCAGGAATATTTTTCCAATACTTTTTTTTCCCTGACGCTTTACTGGAAAAATGACCTGATCTTCTATATTGATCTTGAAACATCCGGCAAAGCATCATATCCGGCTGTAACTTTTTCAACTTACAGCAGCGTTGTCCAGGAAGCCCTGAACCAGTACCAGCGCAAACAAGCACCACATTGGCCTGATCCTCCACTGAACTGGTCAGAAGTGTCTTCTTTTCAGCAGAAGGTCTATACAACTTTGCTGAAAAATGTCCCCTGGGGACAAACCATATCCTATGGCCAGTTAGCTAAGTTATGTAATATTCCAGGCGGGGCCAGAGCTGTGGGCAGGGCAATGGCAGCTAATCCATGGCCTGTAATTGTTCCCTGCCATAGAGTTCTATCAACAGATGGCAGGCTTGGTGGCTTTTCATCTGGACTGAAGCTGAAGCAGACCCTTCTAAAACTGGAAGGCCTGAATCAAAAACAACCATAGATGTTGCCAAAACATCGTCTTGTGATTACATATAACATTCTTGCAAATCCATCACGTTGATCACTAAAAACAATCAGACCAAGTCAATCTGACCAAATTTTAAAATCAACATCAAGAGGTAACTCATGATTAAGAAAAAGAAAAACTTTCCTGGAAAATTTATAACCCAGGAACAAAAGCTCCCCCTGATGACTCTTAGAGAAGTGGTCATGTTTCCCAAGGCCATTATACCACTTCTCGTGGGAAGAGACTCTTCCATTAAGGCCATAGAATTCGCTTTGGACAACTACAACAAAAACATTTTCCTGGTAACCCAGGACGAACCTAAGCTGGAAAAACCTACTCCAGACAATATTTACAGTTTCGGATGCTTAGCCAGAATTTTACAGATGTTTCGTCTGCCTGACGGCACAATCAAGGTCCTTTTCGAAGGCCTGAAACGAGCAGTTGTCGACCCGGACGAAGTTGATTTTTCCCAAGAAGTACCTGTTGTCAATGCCCAGACCATCACAGAAGAAGATAGTTCCAATCCTGAATCAGAGGCCTTGATCAGAGCTGCTCATCAGGCCCTGGATGAATATGGAAAAATCAATTCCAGAATGGCCAAGGAAACCATCTTGTCCATTTTAAGCCTGAACCAGGCAGGAGCAATTGCTGATGCTGTCATGCCTCATCTTAAAGTAGAATTTCAGGATAAACAGGCTGTCCTGGAACAATTAGATCCTTTTAAAAGACTGCAAATGGCCTATGCTCACCTTCAGGGCGAGATCGAAGTCTTTTCCTTAGAAAAAAAGATCAAGACCAGGGTCAAAAAGCAGATGGAAAAAAATCAGCGGGAATATTACCTTTCTGAACAATTAAAGGCCATCCACAAGGAGATGGGCAGGGAACACGACCCCAAGGCTGAACTTGATCATCTGCAGGAAAGAATCAAAGAAAAGAATCTCCCTGAACAGGCAGAAATTAAAGCCCTGGAAGAATTGAAAAAGTTGCGGACCATGCCGCCAAATGCCGGAGAGTACAGTGTCCTGCTCAACTATATTGACTGGATACTTTCCCTGCCCTGGGAGGAAATCCAGGAATCACAAGTGGATATGGCTCAAGCTCAGAAAATCCTTGATGATGACCATTTTGGACTGGAAAAGCCTAAACAGCGCATCCTTGAATATCTCGCTGTACAAAGCCTTGTGGAAAAAATGCGAGGACCTATACTCTGTCTGGTTGGCCCTCCTGGAGTTGGAAAAACTTCCCTGGCAAAATCAATTGCCAGAGCTACAGAAAGAGAATTCATCAGGCTTTCCCTGGGTGGAGTCAGAGATGAAGCTGAAATCAGGGGTCACAGAAGGACTTATGTTGGGGCCATGCCCGGAAAAGTAATCCAGAGCCTCAAAAGGGTTAAATTCAACAATCCTGTTTTCTGCTTAGATGAGGTGGATAAGATGAGTACTGACTTCCGCGGCGATCCTTCATCAGCCCTCTTAGAAGTCCTTGATCCAGAGCAGAATTATGCTTTTAATGATCACTATCTGGACCTTGACTATGATCTGTCCAATATATTCTTTATAACTACAGCCAACTACCTGCACACTATCCCTGCCCCCCTTCAGGACAGGATGGAAATAATCAAGCTACCCGGTTACCTTGAAACAGAAAAGACCAAGATAGCCAAGGACTATTTATGTCCCAAACAGCTTGAATTCCATGGCCTGAGCCCGGACAATGTGTCTTTTTCCGAAGGTTCCATCACGGAAATTATCAGACAATATACCAGAGAGGCCGGAGTACGTAACTTGGAAAGGGAAATTGCATCCATCTGCCGCAAGGTTGCCAAAAAACTTGTAGAGCAGAATGAAGACAAAGATAAAAAAGTAAAGATCAGCAAGACCAGTATTCCTTCTTATCTTGGGGTACCCAAAGTCAGACATGGAGAGCGGGAAGACAAACCATTGGTAGGTGTTACTAACGGCCTGGCCTGGACTCAGGTTGGTGGAGAGATTCTCCTCGTGGAAGTTGCCCTGATGCCCGGTACAGGAAAAATTGAAATAACTGGGAAGCTTGGAGATGTTATGCAGGAAAGCGCCAAGGCTGCTTTAAGCTACATACGCTCGCGTTCGGAAATATTCGGACTCAAGCCAGATTTTTATAAAGAAATAGATATCCATGTTCATGTCCCTGAAGGTGCAACGCCCAAGGACGGCCCCTCAGCAGGTGTAACCCTTGGTACCAGCCTTATTTCAGCCCTCTTGAATCTGCCTGTACGCAACGATGTTGCCATGACCGGTGAGATTACCCTGAGGGGAAGAGTCCTGCCCATTGGAGGACTCAGGGAAAAGCTCCTTGCTGCCAGAAGAGCCATGATTAATAGAGTACTCATCCCTGAAGGCAATGAAAAGGATCTTGAAGAGGTTCCGGATAATGTTCTCAAAGGACTTGAGATAATTCCGGTAAAAAATATGGATGAGGTCCTGTCCCAGGCTCTTCTCGGAACTACTCCTGATGAACTTTTTTGCGGCCGGGGAAATTGCCTGCCTGTATCTGCTAAGCTCCTCAAGGAAGAATTTAGGCAACAGACTCAGTAAGTCCAAACTTAACAGTCAGTTTATGTTTTAAAAAGCCCGGAACATTCCGGGCCTTTTTATGACCAAAGGCATCTATTATTATAACCTATGGATTAAGCCTTTTTTAATAGAAACAATCTATTGGACTGCCATACCAAGTGTACATATTATTCTTAATATTAGCATCATATGGACCTTTGGCCCGAAGATTTGCAGCAAATAAAAAACCAATCCGAATACAGACTGAAATCGACAATAAATCCTTAACATAAAAGACAAAGCTGAAAATGACACAGAAGAAATCATTACGCCTTACAGAAACAGTCAAGGGAGCTGGCTGAGCTTCTAAATTGCCTCCAGGGGACCTGGATCAAGCTTTAAAAGGAATAAAATTTCCCACAGACGAAAACCTGATGGTGGGTCTGGACCGTGCTGACGATGCTGGAGTTTACAAAGTATCTGACGATCTGGCTCTCATACAGACGGTAGATTTTTTTACACCTATTGTTGATGATCCATTCTGGTTTGGTCAGATTGCCGCAGCCAATGCCCTGAGCGATGTCTATGCCATGGGCGGCACTCCCAGGACAGCCATGAATCTTGTGGGGTTTCCCCTTGGAGATATGGACATTGATGTCCTTCGTAAAATAATCCTTGGCGGCCTGGAAAAAATAAGGGAAGCCGGAGTGGTTCTAATAGGAGGGCATAGTGTTGAGGATAAAGAACTCAAATATGGCCTTTCTGTAACAGGCTTTATTCATCCATCCAAAGTACTCACCAAGCAGAACCTGCAAAACAATGACGATCTGATCTTAACCAAGCCTCTCGGTACAGGTATTATCAATACCGCCATCAAGGCCGGTCTGGCCTCGGAACAAATCATTCTGGATACAACAAAACTCATGGCCCAACTGAATAAGATTGCGGCAGAAACCATGACCGAATATAAAATCCATGCCTGCACTGATATAACAGGTTTCGGACTCCTTGGTCATTTGGCTGAAATGGTTGTAGGCTCTTCCAAAAGCCTGCTTATCCACAGTAAAGATGTGCCCACACTCCCCGAAGCCATGGAATTCGGCTCCATGGGTCTGGTCCCGGCAGGTGCTTACAAAAACAGAGAATTCAGGGAATGCATGACCCGCTTTTCAAGCAGTGTATCCCCTGTAGTTAGAGATATTCTTTTTGATCCTCAGACATCTGGTGGCCTTCTTATCTGCTGCCCTTCATCACAGACTGAAAAACTTTTGGCTGATCTTCACGCCCGCGGCCTTGTTCAATCTGCGGTTATCGGTAAAGTTATTGATGATCCCTCACAGAAAATATTTGTGGAATAGTATCTATTAACAGGGAGTTCGTGGACAAAAGAAAATTGAGTCTTGGCGTGATCAGAGCCTTGGCAGATAATTTCGTGGAATAAAAAAAGCCCCCTTTTTCAAGGGGGCTTTGCAAAAGGAAGTCATGATGAGACTTTTTATCTAAAAGCCGCCTGGCTGTTCTCCATCAGGCTGACCGTATCCTTCATCTCCTGGTGATCCAGGCGCATACGGATCATCGGTTGTTCCTGGCTGCTCATATCCTCCAGGTGCCTGCTCTGGTGCTGGAGGAGGAACTTGCTGAGCTCCGTCCTCTGGCGGATCACAGGCTATGGTAAACCCAAGCAACAACAAAGATGCAATGGCTGCAATCAAGCTCTTTAACTTCATAATATAACCTCCCTGTAAACTTATAGTTAAAACGAACTGCTCTTGTTTAACTGTCCGGCGTAATAATCACTGCAAATACCCAAAAGGTTCCTGGCAATGACAGAAAAAACCGTACAGTTCAGGTCATTTTTTATTGTTTCTGATCAAGCAGGGTTAGAAATTGATTTCCCAGTTCTTCATCAGCCTGGGCTGCTTCCATTATTTCATTATAAGCCTGAACATCAAGGCCGTTATTCTGTACTGCTTCAACCATTTCCTCCATAGCCTCTTCCTGCAGGGAATGAGCCTTTTCAGGATCTGATACTCCGGCTAAGGTTTCCTCAAAACTTTCTCTAATCTCTGCAATTTCCACATAAGCACTGGCTGCCTTGTTCAAATCAGCATCACTTACCTCGATGGGAGCAGCAGGCTGCTGCATCATATCCTGCCCCTGATAACTATCCTGGGCCATGGCGTTGGTTCCCAAAGTTAGAAGAAAGGCAAAGAAGATCACACTGACAGCAATTCTGATTTGTTTCGCAAAAGTCATTAAATACCTCCGTAATTTGTTTAATCTTATAAAACAGAACTGTTTTAACTATTAGCATGTGCTGTGCCATTTTTTTCAAACCAACTGCTAACCCTTGTAGAACAATCACTTCCAGACAATTTCCCCAAAAGATATACTTTTTCTCCCTCCTCAGCCGCCAAAATAACCGTGCATTTATGACACATGTGCACTATATTCTGTTTTTCAATTTTGCGTTGGACATATAAAGTATTAAAGTCTTACCTTTCTAAGCAGCTTGAATCGTATAAGCAATAAATTCAGATTATTATGGCTTTGCCATACAGATTGCTTCGGTCGCTTCGCTCCCTCGCAATGACAGGTTTTGAGCAACTACATCCCTAACAGCTCAGTTGTCATTGCGAGCGAGTCTTCGAGCGCGGCAATCCTTATTG
>PWPY01000227.1 GCA_003558575.1 Desulfonatronovibrio sp. | reverse complement strand
TACGGTGGCTGCGAATATGTGGACATGGCCGAAGATCTGGCAAGAGACAGAGCCAAGAGCTTGTTTAAGGCCCAGTATGCCAATGTTCAGCCTCATTCAGGATCACAGGCCAATATGGGAGTATATTTTGGAGCACTGAAACCAGGTGATACTGTCCTGGGTATGGATCTTTCTCACGGGGGACACCTGACTCATGGCAGCCCTGTGAACTTTTCCGGCAAGCTCTTTAATAATGTTTTTTATGGTGTAGAAAAAGAAACCGGCCTTATTGACTATGATCAGGTAGAAGCTGTGGCTGTGGAACATAACCCGGACATGATAATCGCTGGAGCCAGTGCTTATCCGAGAATCATTGATTTCAAACGCTTCAGGGAAATTGCAGATAAGGTTGGTGCCAAACTCATGGTAGATATGGCACACATTGCAGGGATTATTGCTGCAGACTTGCACCCCTCACCCATTGATCATGCCCATTTCACCACCACAACCACCCACAAAACCCTGCGCGGTCCAAGAGGCGGAATGATTCTAAGTTCTGAAGAATTTGGTAAAACCCTGAACTCCCAGATTTTTCCAGGCATCCAGGGTGGACCATTAATGCATGTCATTGCAGCCAAAGCTGTTGCCTTTGGGGAGGCATTAAAACCTGAATTTGCCCAGTATCAGAAAATGGTGATTGAGAATGCCCGAAAGATGGCCCAATTGCTTACTGATGCAGGATTCAACTTAGTATCAGGGGGAACCGATAATCACCTCATGCTCATTGACCTCACAAACAAAAACGTTACAGGCAAGGATGCTGAAATCGCTCTGGACAAAGCTGGCATCACTGTCAACAAAAACACCGTGCCCTACGAAACCAGATCACCCTTTGTTACTTCCGGGGTAAGGCTCGGAACTCCGGCCCTGACTACCAGAGGGATGAAGCCAGAACACATGGAAAAAATTGTTGAATGGATCATTGATGCAGTGGATAACTACGAAAACGAAGATCGCTTGAAAAGTATAAGCAAGGACGTTGAACAGTTTGCCACACAATTTCCATTATTTGCATGGTAAGTTTTTTAAGTTTTAATTTGGCAAAACGCTATATTGCAGCAGCACAAATAATCTGGCGGCAGTGTACTTTGTTTCTGAAACAGGAAGCAGCCATACATATCTTGATAATCCCTGGCAGAAGCATAAATCAAAGCAGGAGTTGATCATTGAAACAGGATAGACTTTCCTGGGATGAGTATTACATGCGAATCACCCATCTTGTGGCTGAACGCTCCACCTGCCTCAGAAGAAAAGTGGGGGCCATCGCAGTCAAGGACAAGCGAATCCTGGCCACAGGATATAATGGTTCACCTGCAGGACTCAGACATTGCCAGGAAACCGGATGCATCCGGGAACAGATGCAGATTCCATCAGGCCAGCGACATGAACTATGCCGCGGTCTTCACGCTGAACAGAATATTATTATTCAGGCTGCAGTACACGGCATTACCGTCACTGGTTCGACCATTTACTGCACAACTCAGCCCTGTCTAATCTGCACTAAAATGCTCATAAACTGTAAAGTAGAAAATATATATTTTGCAGAAGGCTATCCTGACGATTTAGCTATGCAGATGCTTCAGGAAGCCAAGGTAAACTTCAGGTGTCTTGAGCAATGAACCAGAGTCTTTTTATGGCTCAAGCCATTTCTTTAGCCCAGAGAGCCAAGGGCAAAACCTGTCCCAATCCATGCGTGGGAGCAGTTATCACAGCTGGAGATGAAATCATCGGCCAAGGATACCATCAGGCATATGGCCAGAGCCACGCTGAGGTTGAAGCAATTACTGACGCCCGGACAACAGGTTGCGACCTGTCTCAATGCACCCTTTATGTAACCCTTGAGCCATGCAACCATACTGGCAAGACTCCACCATGCACCAAGGCCATACTTGAAGCTGGAATAAAAAACGTTGTGATCGGTACAAAGGATCCCAATGAAAATGTTTCTGGAGGTGGAGCTGCATTTTTATCCCAATCCGGTGTGCATGTTACCTGCGGAATTGAAGAGCAGAAATGCTTGGATCTCATTGCAGACTTCAACACCTGGCAGAAAACCTCAAGAGCCTATCTGTATCTCAAAATGGCTTCCACTCTTGATGGCCGCATCGCCACAAGAAGTGGGCATTCCCAGTGGGTCACGTCAGATATTTCCCGAAAATCAGTCCATGAACTACGCTCAAAAGTTGGAGCAGTCATTGTGGGCGGCAATACTTTTTATCAGGATAATCCCAGACTGAACTGCCGCACTGCTGACTTTCAAAAACAGCCTCTTGCAATTATTGTAACTTCAAAACTCCCCTCCCCAGACAGTGATTTTTATCTTATCCGGGAAAGAGCTCAAGAAACTATCTTCTGGACAGATCAGAAAATCTCCGAAAGTAAGCAGGCACAAAGATTGAAAGATATTGGCTGCGAGGTGACAGGGCTCAACAAGACATTATCCGGCCTTGATCTTGAACAGGGCCTGACCCTGCTCAGACAGAAAAAAAATATATACTATGCTCTATGTGAGGGGGGAGGAAAACTCTCCCTGAGCTTTCTCGAAGCAAAACTGGCGGATGAAATCTGGCATTTCATAGCCATGAAAATCCTTGGTGATAATCAGGCAATTCCTGTTTTTCAGGGCAGAACTCCCCAAACCATGGATAAGTCATTTGATTTGCGCCTGTCTGAATCAAAAACCATGGGCAATGATCTCTTGTTGAAACTTTTTCCAAAAATTGCAACAGTTAACTGATGCCATACATTTTTAAAAACAAGTAATATTATGTTCACCGGACTGATTCAAACCATAGGTAAAATAAACGGTCTTGAACCAAAAGGTTCAGAAACCAGGCTGCGTATTGCCCCTGTAAACCCATTTTCCAACTTAAGCCATGGTGAGAGCATCGCTGTCAATGGAGTCTGTCTTACTGTAGAAGACTTTGGAAAGAACTGGTTTTACGCTTATGCGTCCAGCCAGACCATGCATGTGACCAATCTCAAACATCTCAAACAAGGGGATACTGTCAATCTGGAACGAGCTCTAAGACTAGGCGACCGCCTTGGCGGACACCTTGTATCAGGCCATGTAGACTGTCAGGCTGAAATAACCGCCGTTGAAAAGGCAGGAGAATCAGTTATCTATACATTAATATATCCTGAATCCTTTTCCAGACAGGTTATCAGCAAGGGCTCCATTGCCCTGGACGGAATCAGCCTGACAGTGATTGATTGTGGTAATGGCTTTCTCAAGGTAAATATAATTCCTGCCACTCAGAAAGAAACAACTATCAACTCCTGGACAACCGGCAGTCTAATTAATATGGAGACAGATGTTATTGGCAAATACGTGGAAAGAATGCTTGGACCAATGCTTGAATCCACAGAAGAAAAAAAATCCGGGAGCCGGATTAATAGTGACTTTTTAAAAGAACATGGTTTTTTTTCTGTTTAAACTAACTATTTGAAACTAAAATAAAAATTTTAAAGGACATAAGATATGCCAGTATGCGGAATTGAAGAAGCTATCGAAGAAATCAAACAGGGGAAAATGGTCATCCTGGTGGACGATGAAGACCGGGAGAATGAGGGAGATCTGACCATTGCAGCTGAAAAGATCACACCTGAAGCCATAAATTTCATGGCCACGCACGGACGTGGTCTTATCTGCCTGGCCTTGGCTCCTGACTGGGTGGATAAACTGGGACTGCCCATGATGGCAACCAAGAACACCTCTCAGTTCGGCACTGCATTCACTGTTTCCATAGAAGCCTCCCAAGGTGTTACAACCGGCATATCAGCTTATGACCGGGCAACAACAATCCTCACAGCCATCAATGATAATGTTCAACCAGATGATATTGCCACCCCTGGTCATATATTCCCTTTAAAGGCCAAGAAAGGTGGAGTACTGGTCCGTGCTGGTCAGACAGAGGGAAGCGTGGATCTAGCCCGCCTTGCAGGGCTCAAGCCTGGAGCCGTAATCTGTGAAATCATGCGCGATGACGGGAATATGGCCAGAATGCCTGATCTGAAAAAATTTGCCCAGGAACATGATATCAAAATCTGCACCATTGAAGATCTTATTCGTTACAGGGCAAGATTTGATTCCATGGTCAAGCGTGTTGGCGAGTCAAAACTTCCCACCTGCTATGGTGATTTCAGGGCTATTGCCTTTGAAAGTCAGACCGATAATCACACCCATATTGCCTTAGTCAAGGGGAAAATCGCTAAGGATACCCCCACCCTGGTCCGGGTACACAGCCAGTGCCTGACTGGAGATGTTTTCGGATCCCTGCGCTGCGACTGCGGAAATCAGCTCAGGGCTGCCATGCAGATAGTGGATAAAGAGGGTTCTGGAGTAGTTCTTTACATGGGCCAGGAGGGTCGAGGAATTGGTCTGGCCAATAAAATTAAAGCGTACGCTCTGCAGGATGAGGGCAAGGACACTGTAGAGGCCAACGAAGCCCTTGGATTCGCCCCTGATCTTAGAGATTATGGAATTGGGGCCCAGATATTGGTGAACCTTGGAGTGCAAAAAATGAGGCTCATGACTAACAACCCCAAAAAGATTATTGGCCTGGAAGGATTTGAGCTTGAGGTGGTGGAAAGAGTTCCCATTGAAATTCCTGCCTGCGAGGAAAACCGCTGTTACCTGACGACCAAAAAGGAAAAAATGGGACATCTCCTTAACCTTCAAAATGTTGAACAAAAATAAATCTGGAGAATAATATGCCGTCAATCAGAACAATCGAAGGAATGCTGGATGCCAAAGACCTGAAAATCGCCATTGTAGCTTCCAGGTTTAATGATTTTATTGTAGACAAGCTTGTAGGCGGGGCTGTGGATTACCTTGTGCGTCACGGCATTAACAGCGACGACCTGACTATCTATAAAATCCCGGGAGCATTTGAATTACCCATTGTGGTAAAAAAGCTTGCTAATACCAGCAAATACCATGGAATTATCTGCTTAGGCGCAGTTATTCGCGGTGCAACTCCTCATTTTGACTTTGTTGCTTCAGAAGCAACCAAAGGCATTGCCCAGACTTCCATGGATACAGGGATTCCCGTAGGATTCGGGCTTCTTACAACAGACACCCTTGAACAGGCTATAGAACGTGCAGGAAGCAAAGCGGGCAACAAAGGCGTTGAAGCTGCGGCAGCCCTTCTTGAAACCGTCAGGGTTCTTGAGCAAGTGGATTAACAGCTTGATAAAGCACCTATAAATCAATGGATAATAACCATAAAAAAAGGTCCAATCCTGATAACTCCAGAAAAACACAAAGAACCTTTGCTTTTCAAGTTCTTTATGCTTTAAACTTTGTACCAGACACTGACTCTTTGGAAAAAACCTATGCGAGGTTCCAGAACGAATCTTCTCCAGCGCTGTGGGGAGAGGATTCATTTTCATGGTCATTGGTGCACGGAGTGTGGAAAAATTTTGACGACCTTAACTCAATAATAGCCTCTTATTCCCAAAACTGGAAGATTCAGCGCATTGCCAAAATTGAGATAACCATCTTGCGCCTGGCAGTGTATGAAATGCGTTATTGCCCTGATATTCCCTTGAAGGTGGCAATTAATGAAGGCATTGAACTGGCCAAAATTTTTGGGGATGACAGTTCCAGAAACTTTGTAAACGGCATCCTGGACGCAGTGGCCAAAGATATAAAAAATGGTAAATTTGGGATTAGTAAAGGATTTTAATTCATGCCCCACTGACACGCCCCGGCTTTGTTTCTGTCTGCCTTCTGAGTTCGGCGGCGAAGCCCCTGTACTAAGATCCTGGACTCAAAAGGAAGAACAATTGTGGGAGCTTATCGTCCCCAATAATTCTAAGATTGAAATCCATTCCTGGACCCAGAATATATCTCAAATCCTGCAGCGCCTGAATAAATACCAATGGTGCGTTAACACTCATGACCTTGTTCATGTATTTCAGTTACCTCTGAACAAAGCCCTTTATGAGTGGGGAAGACACTTCTGGCCCGTGTTCAGGTTTGACAGTGTTTTCTATTTCAAAGCTGACAATGATGCTCAAATAATCCGGAACATATTTCTTGAGTGGGAAAAAAAGGAAACAAATATCTGCTACAGAAAAAGATACGATCTGACCATATCTGATTCCCCTGCCAGGAATGCTCATCTCCCTGAAAAAACGATAAAACAGGCTAAAATATTTAAAAATCCCTGGAACTTCCTCAAGACTGGAAAGAATAATTAATAAAATTGGAGCCGTCATGAATGAAGAAAAATACTTTCCACTGACAATAGAAGCCGCATGGCAGAAAAGGTGGGAACAGGATAAAACTTTTGAAGTCACCCATAAGGATGACCGCCCCAAATATTATGTTCTGGAAATGTTCCCCTATCCTTCAGGAAGGATTCATATGGGGCATGTTCGCAACTACTCCATAGGCGATGTAGTTGCCAGATTCAAAAGAATGATGGGTTATAATGTTATTCATCCCATGGGCTGGGATGCCTTCGGTCTTCCTGCAGAAAATGCAGCTATAAAGAAT
>PWPY01000032.1 GCA_003558575.1 Desulfonatronovibrio sp. | reverse complement strand
TTTGCAGCGACGCAGCAATTGGGAGCTTTTCAACGGGTTGTTAAACCCAAGACATCTTACAGCTTATTTTAATGACTAATCAGAAAAATATTCGTAATTTCAGCATTATCGCCCATATTGACCACGGTAAATCCACTCTGGCAGACAGGATTCTCGAGATTACCGGGCTTCTGGGAGATAGAGACAAAAAAGACCAGTACCTTGACAGGTTAGAGCTGGAGCGTGAGCGCGGCATTACAATTAAGGCCCAGTCTGTCCGCATCCCCTACAAAGGAAAGGATGGACAGGATTATGTCCTTAATCTTATTGACACTCCAGGACATGTGGATTTCTCTTATGAAGTGTCGAGAAGTCTGGCAGCATGTGACGGGGCCCTTCTTGTCGTGGATGCTACACAGGGTGTTGAAGCCCAGACCCTTGCCAATGTATACATGGCCTTAGACCATGACCTGGAAGTTATCCCGGTTTTAAATAAAATTGATCTTCCAAGCAGTGAACCTTTGCGCATTGCCCAGGAAATAGAAGAAATTATTGGTTTGGACTGCACCGACGTTGTGCAGGTAAGCGCCAAAACCGGACAGGGAGTTCCTGATATACTGGAAAGGATAGTCAGGGATATTCCAGCACCAAAAGGGGCAAAAGAGAATCCCCTTAAGGCCTTAATCTTTGATTCCTGGTATGATTCCTACCTCGGGGTGGTGGTTCTGTTTCGGGTCTTAGATGGACAGATAAAACGAGATCAGGAAATTATGATGTTTTCCAACAAGAAAACATTTGAGATTGCCAAGCTGGGTGTATTTTCGCCTGAACCCCAGGAAATTGATGTCCTTGGCCCAGGTGAAGTGGGTTTTTTATGCGCTGGTGTAAAAGACCTGAAAGAAGCCAGGGTTGGTGATACCATAACCTCGGCAGGCAATCCTACAACTTTACCTTTCCCGGGATTCAAAAAGATCAAACCCATGGTTTTTTGCGGATTATATCCAGTAGAATCTGCGGATTATGAAGGGCTGAAAAATGCTCTGGAAAAGTTGCAGTTAAACGATGCAGCTTTAGATTTTGAGCCTGAAACATCCCAGGCCCTGGGATTTGGATTCAGGTGCGGATTCTTAGGCCTTCTGCATATGGATGTTATCCAGGAACGCCTGGAAAGGGAATTTCAGGTTAACCTCATTGCAACTGCTCCTTCCGTTATATATAAGGTTGTTAATACTGAGGGAGTTGAATTTGAGATAGACAATCCCTCCAAGCTGCCCCCGGTTCAGGAAATATCCTGTGTAAAAGAACCATTTGTAAAAATGGAAATTCATGTTCCCAATGAATATGTTGGCAATGTACTTGGGCTTTGCGAGGAAAAGCGCGGGATACAGAAGAACATGCATTATCTCTCATCCTCAAGGGTGATCATCACTTATGAGCTTCCCTTTGCAGAGATAGTTTTTGATTTTTTTGACCGGCTCAAATCAGTTACCCGCGGATTTGCATCTTTAGATTATGAGGTTATTGATTACCGTCAGTCTGACCTGGTAAAGCTGGATATTCTGATTAATACCGAGCCGGTTGATGCCATGGCTGTAATTGTGCACCGGGAAAAAGCCTATCATAAGGGCAGGTCTCTGGCCTTAAAGCTCAAGCGGGCCATTCCCAGGCAGCTTTTTGAAGTTATTATCCAGGCAACCATAGGCAATAAGATTGTAGCCAAGGAAAGAACAGCTCCTTTGCGCAAGAATGTAACTGCCAAATGCTACGGTGGAGACATAACCAGGAAAAGGAAACTCCTTGAAAAACAGAAAGAAGGCAAAAGGCGTATGAAAAGAATGGGCAGTGTAGAGATACCGCAGGAAGCGTTTCTTGCAGCCCTGCAGACAGATGAATAAAACCTTGAAATAAGATAAAAGGATGGAATAAATAATGAATCCCAGATGGCAGACTATGCTTAAAGAATATGCTGAGGCTCTGATAATTGCCTTGGTCCTTGCGTTGTTTATTCGCACGTTTGTTGTGCAGGCTTTTAAGATACCTTCTGGCTCAATGCTTCAGACCCTGCAGATAGGTGATCATCTTCTGGTAAACAAGTTTAAATACGGGATTCACATGCCTTTTATGGACAGGTTTATATTCAGGTTTGACGGGCCTGAATTTCAGGATATTATTGTTTTTGAATTTCCAGAGGACCCGTCCAAGGATTTTATCAAAAGAGTGGTGGGAGTACCTGGAGATGTAATTGAAATGCGGGACAAACAGTTTTACCGCAATGGTGAGCAGGTGCACGAAGAGTATATCCAGAACACTGATGACCGGATAGTGGACAGACGAGATGATTTTGGACCTTATACAGTGCCTGAAAACAATTATTTTGTTCTGGGAGACAATAGAGACGAGTCATATGATTCAAGGTTCTGGGGCATTGTAGAGCGAGAAAAGATCCTGGGTAAGGCCTGGATAATTTACTGGTCCTGGGAAGGATTCTCAAATATCAGATGGTCCAGGTTTGGCAACAGGGTACATTAACAACATCCAAGGTTATGATAGCTAAGGTTACAACAGCGGCACTATTGGGAATTGATGCCTTCAGAATTGAACTTGAGGTTGACTATTCCAGAAGTGGGCTTCCAGCCTTTACCATGGTCGGACTGGCAGAAGGCGCTGTTAAGGAAAGTAAAGAGAGGGTTTTTTCCGCTCTTAAAAACAGTGGGTTCAAGCTTCCTCCGGCCAGAATTACCATTAATCTGGCTCCAGCTGATGTCCGCAAAGAAGGTTCCAGCTATGATCTGCCATTGGCCTTGGGACTTTTATGCGCTTCCGGGGTTATTCCTCCTGAAAAAATAAATAATATCTTTATGGCCGGGGAACTATCTCTTACTGGTGAGCTTAAACCCATAAACGGGGCTTTACCCTTAGCCTTGAAAGCCAGGGAAGATCAGGCTGACAAGGTTATGATTCCCCATGATAACGCCAAAGAAGCTGCTGTGGTCAAAGAGGTTTCTGTTTACGGAATCAAGTCACTGGGCCAGGCAGTTGAATTTCTTCTGGGTGGAGAAATTATAGAGCCAGCCACGTTTGATATGGATGAATTGTGGCAGCAGGGAAGAAATTTTTTCATTGATTTCTCAGAGGTCAAGGGACAGGACCACGGCAAAAGGGCCATTGAAATTGCCGCAGCAGGTGGCCACAATCTACTGCTGATAGGTCCGCCAGGCAGCGGGAAAACCATGCTTGCCCAGAGGATTCCCACAATCCTCCCGCCTCTTAGCTTTGAAGAGGCCTTAGAAGTAACCAAGGTTTACAGTGTTTCAGGACATCTTGATCCTGGACAGGCAATGATTGTTCAAAGAAATTTTCGTAGTCCCCACCATACAATTTCAGATGCAGGCCTTATTGGCGGAGGCCATTATCCCAAGCCCGGAGAAGTTTCCCTTGCCCATCGGGGAGTGCTTTTTCTTGATGAACTTCCGGAATTCAAGAAGCATGTACTCGAGGTTTTGAGACAACCTCTTGAAGATGGAGAGGTAACCATTTCAAGGGCTGTCATGTCTCTGAAGTATCCAGCCAGCTTTATGCTGGTGGCGGCCATGAATCCATGTCCGTGCGGGTATCTCACAGATGATCAGCATGTATGTGTCTGCACCCCTGTCCAGGTTCAGCGCTATCGTTCCAAGCTCTCAGGCCCTTTGCTGGACCGTATTGATCTGCATATAGAAATTCCTGCTGTTCCGTATAAAGATTTGAAAGAATCCAGAAGCAGTATTGACTCCGAGACAATGAGTGAAAATATTGCAAGAGCCAGAAAAATTCAGGAAGTCCGCTATAAAAACCTGCCCTTTTTTACCAACAGTCAATTATCCGGAAAATGGCTCAATGACTTCTGCTCCCTTGGTCATGCTGAGCACGATTTTCTTGAGAATGCCGTTACCAGTCTGGGCCTTTCTGCCAGAGCACATGTCCGTATCCTGCGTCTTGCAAGAACAATCGCTGATCTTGAAGGCGAAGAAAATGTGCAGACTCATCATCTATCCGAGGCCATTAATTATCGAAGCCTTGACCGTCAGGATCAACTGGGCTTTTGAGCAGGAAAGTGGCCCATAAATATCAGACAAAAAGCAATATTTCCCGCAGAAATTTCCTGTCATCAACTCTGATTACTGCCGGTATTTTGTGCACGACCGGACTGATGAATGCTGGCAAGGCCTCAGGGAATCAAGAAGATTATCCCCGTATTGGTCTGGCCCTTGGTTCGGGTGGAGCAACCGGTCTATCCCATATCCCAATGCTTGAGGTATTTGATGAGCTTGGCCTTAAGCCGTCCATAATTGCCGGGTCAAGCATAGGGGCTATCATTGGCGCCCTCTATTGTTCAGGACTTTCAGGAAAGGAGATCAGAAATATAGTCAATGAGTTTTCAGGCTCAGGCATGGATGTCTTCAAGACATTAATATCAGGAGATTCAGGGCTGAAAATTGCAGACATGCTCCGGTTGGATATTGATGAGGGAGGACTTGTTGACAGTCAGGGGTTTCTTAATTTTCTCAAGCACAACATTAAACAAGCAGATTTTGAGGAATTGTCAATTCCCTTAAAAGTAGTTGCTGCTGACTACTGGAAGAGAGAAGAGGTTATTCTTGAGTCAGGAAAGATAATGCCGGCTGTAAAGGCCAGCATGGCTGTGCCAGGTCTTTTTGCACCAGTGACCATCGATGAGAGACTGCTGGTTGATGGAGGTACGGTCAATCCCCTTCCGTATGATCTTATTAAAAAAGATTGCGACATACTGGTGGCCATAGATGTATCAGGGGTTGCTTCTAAGGAACAGGGAAAAGACCCTGACTTTACTGATTCCCTTTTCAATACATTTGAGATTATGCAACAGGCCATCACATCCCAGAAGATGAAGTATATAATGCCTGATATTTATATCAAACCTGATGTCGCCGGAATAAGGCTTCTGCATTTCAACAGGTCAGAGCTTATCTTTGAGCAGGCAGCTCCTGCTGCTCAAGACCTTAAAAACAAGTTGAAAGAGTTGATCTATGAGTCATAGTACTGACCTGTACCCACAGTCCGGTGAAGAATGATTTTGTCCACTAAATTACACTGCTGCACACTAAAGCGGGCTGTAGCCGCTTGCCCGGTAAAAGAACCATAATTCTTATATTATACCTTACTTGCTGTTTAAGGGGCAATGAGGATTGGTAAGACATTCTCTCAGAGTTGAGACTCCGCATGAGTGACACATCTTAACAGGAATATTTTCTGCCCTGGCTGCATTCATGGCGGTTTTTCTGGCGCAGTGGGATACTTTTCCGGTGAATATTATCAAAAGATCAATATTTCCAATTCGTTCGTTGATGGTATTTTCAGTTCCAGTAAACATTTTGAGCTTATAACCGGCTTTTTTAGCTGCTTTCTGGTAATGGGGCTGAAGTCTGTCCATCCCGCCAATGATTGCTGCTGTCATGATCTCCTCCCTATGTTGTGTTTGAAGGTTTTTGATATTTCCTGCCAAAACTCTGCCTTACGAGACGGATGAGTTCTGCGTATTCTTCCATAGTTTCTGTTTTGGAGTTTGTTTTTCTTTCAAGCTCATTTTTGAGTCTCTGGCTGCCTTTGTGGTTTAATCCTCCAAGACTGACTTTCATAACCATCGTTCTTCTCCTTTATGTAATTGATTTTCAGTATCAATATCTGAAAGAAGAAGTCTTGTCAATAAAAATATTGATTTTTGGAAAAATGGGGTGAGCAGATGCGTAAGGTGATGGTTCTGTTGGCTATATTTTATTGGGTAGTTTGCCAGGGGAGGCGCAAGAAACCGCAAGTAAGGAGGAGCATGAGAATTTATGCGAGAAGCTTATTTCTTCCATGCAGAGGTAAACGATTGACGGCTCTCTTGTTGGGAATTGCGTAGCAATACAGATAAGGAGCAAAAGCTTATTATTTTAACAGTCTGATAAATGCCTTTGCAAGGAAATTCAGCTCAAAAGGGATTTGAAAATACTGGTCAGTTGCTGCTGAACATTATTTTTATATGGAAGAAGAGACCAGGGATACTCAACTGTGAGTGTAACATTACCTGGTTTAATTCTTAACTGTCCTTTGAGCAGGTACCCATTGAGACTCAGTTCCACCCCGTAATCCCCGGTAGAAACATTGGACTCCAGCTTAAGGACATGCTCTCCATATTCTTTGAGAAGGTCCCTTGCCAGATAATCAATTCTTTTGAGGGCGGTTTCCGTGGAGAGCTCAGTAGACACACAGATGCTGGAGACAGGCATGTCTTACTTGAAAATCCTTTTCTTGTGGATATTAAGGTGCAGACTTAGAAAACCCAAAAAACCCAGTCCGGCAAGGACATGCAGATCGTCTTCATCCAGGGCGGCCATGGTCAGGGCAATGCTTAAACTGACAAGCATGCCTCTTTTGGCAATTTTCTGTCTGTTCCATAGAGATGGCTTTTGTTGTGCCTTTTTATCCTCAGCAAGGTGTGGAACAGCTTCCATAATGGTATGAAACATGTCCTGCATGGGAATTGTGTTATGGTCATAACTGACAAGAAGGCTGCCCGTGTTTTCATTAATGGCT
>PWPY01000350.1 GCA_003558575.1 Desulfonatronovibrio sp. | reverse complement strand
CTGGCTTCTGGAAAAAGCCCTTGCCTACGAAAAGGACGGGGCTTTGTGGTTCAAAAGCACTGATTTTGGTGATGATAAAGACCGGGTCTTAAAAAAATCAGATGGTTCCCTGACTTACTTTGCTTCAGACATTTCCTACCACAAAAACAAATTTGACCGGGGATTTGATCTTGTGGTGGATATTTGGGGGGCAGACCATCACGGCTACGTACCAAGAATGAAGGCTGCTGTTCAGGCTTTGGGCAAGACTGAAGACAGCCTGCAGGTTATCCTGGTTCAACTGGTTAATCTTTTAAGGGAAGGCCAGCAGATTGCCATGTCCACCAGGGCTGGAAAATTTGTAACCCTAAGTGATGTTGTAAAGGAAGTAGGTGCAGATGCCTGCAGATTTATTTTTCTCAGCCGAAAAAGTGACAGCCACCTGGATTTTGATCTGGAAATTGTAAAAAGAAAGACAATGGACAATCCTGTATACTATGTTCAGTACGCCCATGCCAGAATTTGCTCACTTTTTTCCAAGGCTGAAGAAATGGGCATTGCATACAAAGAGATGACAGCATCTGAGGTTGAATGCCTGAATACTACTGAAGACCTTGAACTCATGAAAAAAATGGCGGAATTTGAAGATATTGTAATATCTTCTGCCAAAAATCTCAGCCCTCATCACATTTCTTATTATCTTATGGATCTGGCTGGACATCTGCACAGGTATTATACTGTACATCGTGTCCTTACTGCTGATAACACTCAGTTGATCCAGGCCAGAATGTACCTTTTTAAAGCAGTGGCCCAGGTTATCAGAAACGGGCTGACTCTTCTTGGAGTAAGTGCACCAGAAAGAATGTAGTTTATTATGGCAGCAAAAAACAGAAAAAAAACTACTGCAAGCAAACCCAAAGGAAAATTCAAGATTGAGCTGGGCTTTACCAAGGCTCTCTCTGTGGGTGCGATTGTGATATTAGCAATGATCTGGTCTTTCATTCTTGGTGTTTTTATCGGGCGTGGATACAATCCTGAAGATGTTATTCCGGATATCTCCAGAATCATGCCCGAAATCAGCCAGGATAGACCTGTTTCACGTGTCCTTAAACCAGAAGAACTGGAATTCATGGACAGACTCAGATCAGGTTCCACGGCTAAGCCTGCTCCATCAGGACAGCAAGTTGCAGTAAAGTCCACTCCGGACCCTGTAATTCAGGCGCCACCGGCAGCTACACCTCCACCAACTCCTGCCCCTGCATTAGAAAAATTCACTTACACTTACCAGGTTGGTTCTTTTCAGACAATCCAAAGGGCCGGGGAACTGCAGGAACAACTCATGAATGACGGTTTCAGGGCCAGCATTACAGATGCATTCATCGGGGCCGAACCATGGTATCGGGTGATTGTTGAATTCCAGAGTTCAGAACAGGAATCCAAGTCCATGATCCGAAAACTTGAGAAACACGGAATCCACGAGCCGCTTTTAAGAAGCAAAAGGCCATCCTGATCCTTTTCATGGAGCGTTGGCCGACAAAAAACATTGACATACAGTTTTTTTAATCTTTAGATTTTCGACTTTATTCTTAATGAAGATTTTTTGTTTATAAATTATATTGAATATATACGCTATGGAGGATACTTTAATGTTTAAAAATACCTTTGTTCCTTCCCGTGCCTTTTTCACCCGGGGCATAGGACGCCATAAAAATAAACTACAGTCTTTTGAACTTGCCCTGAGGGATGCCGGAATTGAAAAACAGAACCTGGTTTATGTATCAAGTATATTTCCTCCCAACTGTGAGATGCTCAACTTAGAACAAGGAGTCAAAGAACTTTTGCCGGGCCAGATTACTTTCTGTGTAATGGCCAGGAATGCCACCAATGAAAAGGGACGTCTTGTGGGATCTGCAGTGGGTATGGCTTTTCCCGCGGCCAAAAGTCAGTACGGATACATTTCCGAACATACAGCCTTTGGTGCTGATGAAAATGAAATCGGAGACTTTGCCGAGGACCTTGCCTCTACCATGCTCGCTACTACTCTGGGCATAGATTTTGATCCTGAAAAGGACTATGACCAGAGACGCCAGATATATATGATGAGCGGCCAGATTGTTGATTCTACCTCAGCTCCTTGCGTAACAACAGGTGTCGCAGGGCTGTGGACAACCACAATTTCAGCAGCTGTTTTTTTACCCTGAATAATCTGACGCAACTGCAAAAAGTCGTAGTCTGAAGTTAAAGGCACTGTCTGAACCTTGTAAATCTCTGACTTATTTAAAACTTAACACTGCCTGCAAAAATTTATTTTTTGCAGGCGCATATGATCTCATGTATAATAACTTTTTAGACTTAGAAGAAAAAAGTTCCAATCTTTTTCCAGTCCATGTCTGGCCCGTTCCGTACCAGGGAACTGTAAGTTTTGGAGATGGAACTAAAAATGGACCAGAAGCAATCCTCAAAGCCAGCTACCAGATTGAGCCATTTGACCTGGAACTTGAAGCTGACATAAGTAAGCTCTGCTCTTTTATAACTTTACCATTTCAGAGAATTAATGTTGCTGGGCCTGGTTATCTATACCAGGAAATGACTGAATTCCTGAATGAATATGATCCTTCAAAGGATTTTTTTCTTACCCTTGGGGGTGAGCACTCCATATCTTTTCCACTTATTGATTTTTATGCCCGCCAGTATCCTGATCTTACAATAATCCAGATTGATGCTCATGCTGATCTGCGGAAAGACTTTGAAGGAAGCCCCTATTCCCATGCCTGTGTTATGGCCAGAGCATTGGACCTGGGCATTAAAATGGTCCAGCTTGGAATCAGAAGTTTCTGCCGGGACGAAGCTGAACTGATTGAAAAATCCAAGCAGCAGATTCTTCCTTTTTACGCCTGGGATCTCCCTTCGCCAACACAGACAGCTGAAAAGATCAAAGATTTTGTCGGGGATGGTCCAGTCTATGTTACCTTTGACGCTGATGGATTAGATCCTTCAATAATGCCAGGCACAGGCACTCCTGAGCCTGGTGGTCTTTCCTATTCATGGGTTAAGGATTTATGGAAAAATCTATGGCCAGGTCCAAGACTGATTGGCATGGATTTTTGCGAACTGGCCCCCATTCCATCTAATGTTGTTTCTGAATC
Source organism: Desulfonatronovibrio sp. (assembly GCA_003558575.1). Taxonomy (GTDB): domain Bacteria; phylum Desulfobacterota; class Desulfovibrionia; order Desulfovibrionales; family Desulfonatronovibrionaceae; genus Desulfonatronovibrio. The sequence continues at coordinate 3,608 of PWPY01000350.1, read as the reverse complement.
TGTAGCGGTAAAATCAATTCTGAAAATTTTAACCACTTACTTTTCCAGTCTGCGGAAACAAGTTAAATAAATTTATCTGGACTGGACTTCTCTGCAAAAAGCTCCGAAGTTCGCAGTAGAAGAAGCAGCAAAAATGAAGGCTTGACCAAAAAACATGGTGAGCAGTTCAAAATGCATCTTATAATCTATAAAGAGAAGGTAAAATACCGTGAAAAAAAAAGATTCAGTCAGAACTCTCAACTCCTTGCACAACCCAGAAGATATGGGTTTGAAGCCTCTGGAATCGCTTGATCCTGATAATATAAACGATTTTGACGAACTCTTAAGTGCCATGGCCAAGACTTCATTCAGTGGGCGCAGCCTTGGTGAAGCCTTAGATGTAATGGAAGAAATGGTCACAGACCCTGACTGCTGTGTCATTGGAACTTTTTCCGGCGCAATGACTGTAGCCAAGATGGGCACAATTCTGTGCAAGATGATTGATGAGGGATGGCTGAATATAGTCATATCAACAGGAGCCTTAATGGCCCACGGTTTTATTGAGTCCATAGGTCTTAAGCATTACAAATATGAAAAAGAACGGATGGACGACAATGAACTCTTCAAGCATGGATTTAACAGAGTTTATGATACACTGGAACCTGAAATAAATTTCATCCAGGCCGAAGACATTATTCATAAGGTCATGGAAGGGATCAAAAATGATGAGACTCTTACTTCAGAAATAATCTGCCGGGAGATAGGAAAATATTTAACTGAAAATATCCCGGGAAAAGGGATTCTTAAAAGCGCCTATAACAACAACGTCCCTGTTTACATACCGGCTTTTACTGATTCAGAACTTGCACTTGACATTGCCACGCATATTTTAAGACAGGACAGCAAGGCTTTTGATAATGAAGACTTTACATCCCTGCCCTATCCTTTTAATCCTTTCCACGATCTCTTGAGTTACACTCGCAGAATAACAAAGTGTAAAAAAATCGGGATATTTACCATTGGAGGAGGAGTACCAAGAAATTGGGCTCAGCAGGTTGGACCTTTCCTGGAAATAGCCAATCAACGCTTAGAAAACATTAACCTGCCCCTCAAGAGATTTCAGTATGGAGTACGCATCTGCCCGGAACCGGTTCATTGGGGAGGACTTTCTGGATGTACGTATCAGGAGGGTATTTCCTGGGGAAAATTCGTGCCCATAAGTCAGGGAGGAAGATTCGCTGAAATTTACTCTGACGCCACCATTGCCTGGCCGATTCTCATCAAAGGACTGCAGCAGAGGCTGGCTAAGAAATAATCAGCATAGCTGGTTGTTAAATAAGGATTTTCAACACGGTGATAGTCTGACTTATTTCAGGAATTATGCTCATTAAGCCACTGAGCAGCCATTTGAAAATCAAGACTTCCGCTGTATATTGCCCTGCCCGTAATAACTCCTTCAAGACCTTTTGCGGTTAGTGGATACACCTGCTGAATATCTTCTAATACTGAAACCCCACCAGCTATTATCACCGGTTTCGACGTCAGTTTAAGCATATTTTCCAAAGCGTCTATATTTACCCCACTTTGCATGCCATCTCTGGAAATATCAGTATAGACAAAAAATGAAGCTCCAAAATTTTCCAGAACAGGAACAACATCCTCTACGCTAAGACCTGTATCTGCCACCCAGCCCCTGGATTTGAGCTTTCCATCCCTTGCATCAAGAGAGACACCCATTCTGTCAGGAAATTCCTGACACATATCCGCAAAAAGACTTTTATCTTCCAAAGCCAGTGTTCCAATAATGAGCCTTTCAACTCCGGCACTTAGATAAGCCGAAGCTGTATCAATATCCCTGATACCGCCTCCAAGCTGAACAGGAATATTTACTTTGGCGCAGATTTCCCTGATCAGGTCACGATTTATGGGGTCACCAGAAAAAGCGCCGTCAAGGTCAACTATATGCAACCACTTAGCACCAGTTCTTTCCCAGTGTTCTGCCATGGCAACAGGATCAGGAGAAAACACCGTAACTTCATTTTCTAATCCCTGTCTGAGCCGAACACATTGTCCTCCCTTGATATCAATGGCAGGAAATAAAATCATAATCCCAACTCCCTTATTCCTTGTTCTAATCCCTCTCTGGAGAGTTCACGTGCCGAAACCCATTTGCCACCCCTTTGAAAAAAACGACCCGCACTAAGGAGATTTTCTGTTAATGATTGTTGTCTTTCGTCAAAAAGAAATCTGTTCAGGCTGAGCTCTTTTACGTCAATGAGATTAAGTTCCAAAGTGACCTTAGCTGGTTCATTAACTCCCCATTCTCCACCGTCCCTGTCTCTCCAGTCAAAAACAAAAGGAACCAGAATATAATCAGCAGGCACACATTTGCCAACCTGTACCCAATAATGAAAGGCTGAGCCTGGAGTAGTACCATGGGATGTTACTGTCTGGCACTGCTCAACAAGTTTAGCCGGGACAATGACATGTCTGCTGCCTGATAAGGCCCCGGCAAGATCACTGTCAAGATTCTGAACAATTTCCTGACTTATCTCCCTCTTTCCCACAACAATATGATTATTAATCATCTGCCATCTATGTACTGGTTGTGAAAAGTGAGCCACAGCAACCACTGCTTTTTCCGGCATTTCAGGGGCAGGCTTTTTGGGAGCACAGGACATAAGCAAAAAAACTACAAAAAAAGAAGCAAATAACAAAATACCGTTTTTCATATCAATCCAGTGATCCTTTAGTACTTAATACGTGACTCCTGCTCAAGGTAACAGCCTGCTTCAAAGCAAGTCCTGACGCCTTAAAAGCCGACTCCAGAAGATGATGCGAGTTGCTGCCATAATAATAATTGATATGCAGGTTGAGCTTGGCATTGAAAGCAAAGGATTTAAAAAACTCCCGCCATAAATCCTTTTCTTCTCCAGCCACAACCGAAGCTAAGAGTTCATCTCCTTTGTAAACAAGATATGGCCTTCCTGAAATATCAATAACCGCCTCAGATAGGGCTTCATCCATGGGTACTTTTGCAAAGCCCACTCTGTTGATTCCTTTACGATCTCCCAAGGCCTCTGCAAAGGCCTGCCCAAGACAAATCCCAGTATCTTCAAGACTGTGATGGGCGTCCACCACAAGATCTCCCTGACATTTTATCTTCAACCCGAACCCAGCCCAGTGACTTAACAGAACAAGCATGTGATCGGCAAAACCAAAACCGGTTTTGATTTCATTTTCAGTTGCTCCTTTATCCAGGTTAAGCTCAAGGACAATATCAGTTTCTAAGGTCTTTCTTTTAATTACAGAGCGTCGCATATCAATCTCCAGTTACATCCTGGTTAATTTTCTTTTGGATCATTTTCTTCATGTTCGTCTTCCTCGTCTGAATCATCTTTACGCTTCTTCTTTTCAAGCTTTCTACCTTTACTTTCTTTTCCCCAGAGATACGCCACAAGGATGCCCAGCTCATAAAGTATAACCAGAGGTCCTGACATCAAAGCCTGACTGATGATGTCGGGAGGAGTAAGCAGGGCAGAAGCAACAAAGGCAAGAAGAATGGCATATTTGCGGTACTTTCTAAGGCTTTTGGAATTGACAATTCCAAGTCTGGCCAGGAAAAAAAT
>PWPY01000167.1 GCA_003558575.1 Desulfonatronovibrio sp. | reverse complement strand
TTTATAATGCAGGCCTTAAGCAATAAGCCTATTACTGTTTATGGCAAAGGTGAGCAGACCAGGTCTTTTTGTTATATTGATGATCTTGTGGACGGATTTTTAAAGCTGATGGAATCCCGAAAAGATTTTACAGGGCCGGTAAATCTGGGTAACCCTGCTGAGATGACCATACTGGAATTGGCTGAAAAAATAATCAGTATGACCGGTTCCAGATCAGAGATTATTTTCAAGCCACTGCCTTATAATGATCCCAGGCGCAGAAGGCCTGATATAAGCTTAGCAAGAAAGGAACTTGGCTGGGAGCCTGAAATTAAGCTGGAGCATGGCCTGGAAAAAACAATTGAATATTTTAAAAAGCTTATAGAAAAAAGAATGGAGTTATTTTGATGGAATTTGAGACTAGAAATTGTTGGGAGGTTTACAGGGATGATGAGCATAGGGCAGCCATGGATAAACTGGCAGCAGATTATATAGAATTCTTAAGCTGGTGCAAGACAGAAAGGGAAACCATCACCTGGTTGACTGAAAAAGCCTCGTCCCAGGGCTTTAATGAGGGATTTAACCAGAATCGGTTTTTAAAAATTCATAAAGGAAAAAGTTTGATTATGGCCCGAAGGGGCAAAAAGCCTCTGGCTCAGGGGCTAAGAATCATGGGGGCTCATGCAGATACCCCGAGATTAGATTTAAAGCAGAGACCATTATATGAAGAATGTCAGGTCAGTCTGGCCAAAACCCACTATTATGGTGGTATTCGCAAGTATCAATGGTTAGCCATGCCTCTGGCTCTGCATGGAGTAGTGATCAAAACTGACGGAAATAAAATTGAAATCAGGATTGGAGAGAAACCTGATGAACCAGTCTTTACCATAGGCGATCTTTTGCCTCATCTGGCATATAAGCAGATTGAAAAGAAACTTTCAGAAGCCTTTGAAGCTGAAAAACTCAATGTCATATTAGGCCATATTCCCATGTCCTCATCCAAGGAAAAAGAAAATGATAAGAATCCTGTGAAAAAAGGTGTTCTGAAAACTTTGAATGAGCGCTTTGGAATGGTTGAGGAAGATTTTTACAGTGCAGAGCTGCAGGCTGTTCCTGCGGGTCCGGCCAGATATGTGGGGCTGGATAAAGGTCTTATTGGCGGATATGGTCATGATGACCGGGTTTGCACCTTTGCTGGCTACAGGGCTTTTATGAACCAGGAAGATCCTGAATATACCCAGGTTCTTATTATCTGGGACAAAGAAGAAATTGGTTCTGAAGGATCAAGCGGGGCAAAATCATTGTTTCTTGAGTACAGCTTGGAAGAAATTCTTGAGCAATGGGAGCCTGAAACCAGATTAAGGAATGTTTTTGAAAATACCAAGGCTGTGTCTGCTGACGTGCATGCTGCCATGGATCCGGATTATCAGGATGTACATGAAAAATTAAATGCTTCACTTTTGGGGCATGGACCTGTTTTCTGCAAATTTACCGGACATAGAGGAAAGGTTGGGGCCAATGATGCTCATGCAGAATATGTTGGCTGGTTGAGAAGTATTTTAAACAAGGCTGGAATACCCTGGCAGATGGCTGAAACAGGCAAGGTTGATCTTGGTGGTGGGGGAACTGTAGCCAAGTTTCTTGCGGTTTATGGCATGGATATAATTGATTTTGGTCCAGGAGTTCTGGGGATGCACAGCCCTTTTGAGATCTGCAGCAAGGCAGATATTTATGCCTCACTTCTGGCTTATGAACAATTTTTTAAGAATTAAGGGTAACTGTTCAAAATATTATTAGCCTATAGGGGGATGCAGTTGTTGTGGTGAACATTCATTTTTGGTTTAAATCACCAGTCTGCCAGTGCAGCCTGGCATGCTTCATAATATAGCCTGTGCCGGATTTTTTTAGATTTGAGATTTTTTTAAGGAGATGAAATGCCTGTAATTATGGGTACTGCCGGTCATATTGATCATGGCAAGACCACATTGATCAAAGCCTTGACCGGAATTGAATGTGATCGTCTTGCTGAAGAGAGAAAACGGGGGATAACCATAGAGTTAGGCTTTGCCTTTCTTGACCTGGATGAAAACTTTCGTCTGGGCATCATTGATGTGCCTGGCCATGAAAAATTTGTCAAAAATATGGTTTCCGGCGCATCAGGGATTGATTTTGTAATGCTGGTTATTGCCGCAGATGAAGGCGTAATGCCTCAAACCAGGGAACATCTGGACATCTGCACTCTTCTTGGCATTGAGACAGGTCTGGTGGCTTTGACCAAGACTGATATGGTGGATGAAGAATGGCTTGAGCTTGTTTACGAGGATGTTCATGAATATCTTCAAAATACATTTCTTGCTGAATCACCTGTTGTTCCTGTATCTGCTCATACTGGAGAAGGGCTTGATACCCTTATAACTCATCTCAAAGAGATTTCCTCATCATTTAAGCCCCATCGCCGCTCTGATCTGTTCCGTCTGCCCATTGATCGTATTTTTACCAAACGCGGCCATGGAACTGTAATCACCGGTACAACTGTATCCGGAAAGATTGCTGTTGGCGAAGACATTATGATTTACCCCATGGAGATTACTTCCAAAGTCAGGTCTCTTCAGGTGCATGGAGATCAGACACAGGACAGTCAGGCAGGCATGCGAACAGCAGTGAATCTGCATGCCTTGGAAAAAGAAGATCTTGAGAGGGGTTTTGTCCTTGGCAGGCCTGGGACTCTTTTCCCCAGTCAGGTATGGGACCTGGAACTGAATTATCTGAAATCTGCTCCAAGACCTTTAAAGCATAGAACTCAATTACATTTTCACCATGGCTCAAAGGAAGTTCTGGCCAGGATTTATCTGTTAGACAGGGATAAGATAGAGCCAGGGGAAAAATGCGTATGTCAAGTCAGGTTTGATGATCCCATGGCAGGGGTATATGGTGACAGATGCGTGCTGCGTTCATTTTCCCCTTTAAGAACCATTGCCGGAGCAAAGATAATCAATCCTCTGGCAGGTAAAATCAAGCGCTTTTCAACGGATGTTGCTGTTTTGGAAAAGTTATCCAAGGCTGAAGCTGAAGAGGTGGTCCTTCTTCAGCTTGAACTTGCTGGAACCAACGGGCTGTCTCTATCTCAACTGGTTATTATGACTGATATGGAAAGCAAGGAGTTAGAAAAAAAGCTCCAGGTCATGGGAGGAAAGCAGGAAGTATTTCTTTTTGATAAAGATAAAAGAGTTTATGTCAGCGGAAGTATTGTTAAAAATATTGAAGACAAGATGATATCAACTCTGCAGAAGTTTCATGCTGCTAATCCCATGCGTGAAGGACTTTTCAGGGGGGAACTCCTTGGTAAATGGGCTAAGGATATTCCGGAAAAGTTGTTTTTCTTTATTTTGGAAAGAATGATCAGGCAGGAAAGGATTATATCTCGGCAGGAGTTTTTGAGGTTGCCGGAGCACAAAGTTTCTCTTGCTGCAGACCAGGAAGAGCTTAAGAAAAGGATTGTGTCCATATATACCAAAACAGGTATTCAGCCTCCGACCATAAAAAAGCTTCTCGAGGAACTTGAGCTGGAGATGAAAGAGGCAGCTCCAGTGCTTAAGCTTTTACAGGGTCAGAATGTGCTGACCAAAATAAATGAAGATTTTTACTTTTCCCAAAAGGCTATTGAACAATTAAAAGATAAGATTACAGGTTTTTTTGAATCCAATGAGGAAATGGGGCCTGTGGAGTTTAAAGACCTGACCGGCCTTTCCAGAAAGTTTGCCATTCCTTTACTGGAGTTTATGGATAAAGAAAAGCTTACAATCAGGGTGGGCGATAAAAGAAAGCTGCGCAGTAGAAGATAGTGGCCTTAAACATCCCTGGATTGCGGACATACTCAGCTTTAGTGAACAGTTATTCTGAATTTTTTTAAGGACGCAGGCATTCGTAGATGCGGGTATTAAATCTGAGCGGTACAGCTCTTATATCTTCTTTCAAATCCCTGGGACATCAGGTTTTAAGTATTGGAAAATCACCAATTTGTGATATTTCCATAAATAATCCCATGGATATCAAGGATCTTTTGAAAATCCTTAAATCCAGATCTTTTTATCCGGACCTGGTTTTCTGGAACGATACCTGTCGTCCTCCTGAAGTCTTTGGTATAGAAAGATTGCCTGGGGTGACCATTGGCTTGACCATAGATCAATATTGCAATCCATGGCATGTGCCATACAGCTGGGCTTTTGATTTAATGCTGGTGGCTCAGAAGGATTATCTTAAGTTTTTTGTTCAGAAGCGATTGCCCAGGAAATGTATATGGTTTCCTTTATTCTGTAATGAGGAAAAGGATAAGGATTTTGGTCTGGAAAAAGACATCCCTGTAAGTTTTGTGGGAACCCTAAACCCGCCCATAAATACAGATCGCCCGGTTTTTCTTAATGCTTTCAAAAAATTTCATCCCCTTTACACCCACCAGGGCCAATATGCAGAAATCTTCTCAAGAAGCTTAGTCGTGCTTAATCAGAGTGCTGTGGGAGAGCTTAACTACAGACTCTTTCAGGCTGCCTGCTGCGGTGCTGCTGTCCTGACCGAAGATGTGGAAAACGGACTCATGGATCTGTTCACGCCTGGAGAGGATATTCTGCCCCCTTATCAAAGAGGTAATGCCCAGAGTGCTGTGGATATTGTCAGGAATGCCCTGAATAATCCTGAACAGACCATGGAGATTGCCAGGAAAGGTCAGGCCAGGGTGCGCAGGGAACACAGTGCCATGGTCAGGGCCAAGAGAATTATTAATATGGCAGAGCGGTTGATTTACAAGAATGCCGGCTCATGGAGAAGGGATAATTTGAAGCTCATAGACAGGGAACTCAGGAAGAGCTTTATTTTCCTGGCCTCGGATAATAAGCTGCCTCTTTCAAAGGGGTTGAGGGATTTTTATCTGAGTCTTGGTCTTAAAAGTAGTTGATTGAATAAATTCATCCGGGAACTTTAAGCCCCCGGATGAATCAAGCAGTCCTTATTGATTACATCTTATTAACCCAGATGGGGTTGGTCAGGGCCTGGTTCCCTTCCTTGTCTTCAATAACCAGGGCATACCAGGTATCTTTCTCAGGATTCAGCTCAAATGAAAGCAGCTTTCTTTCACTTCCACCCAGATCCTGCTCAAGAACATGTCCTTCGATCTCTCCGTCATCATTGAACCCTGCACCTTCAGACACAATGGTAACTTTTTCCAAGCCATTTACAGAAAAGGCTTCAAATCTGAAGTTAAAGGTATCTGAACTCAGTTGGACAGTGTTTCCAAAGTCATACTCTGGGTATACCAGTGGTCCCTGCGTAGCATAGGATTTTCCGCGTTTCAGAGACTGATAATATTTTTCCAGAGAAAAATCGCCATCAATTTTGGCATAAGTTCTCAGGTTTCCTGAAGAATAAATCCAGACATCATGAACATCGCTGCCTCCTGCGAGATAGTACTTCTGATTATTAGTCCAGAATTCCCATGCTCTTTGGGTAGCTTTCCGGTTGTCAGAGGCAGAGATGGCACCGTTGAGTTCAATAAGATCAAAGTCAGGATCCCATCCACCCGGGGCCATGTTCTGCTCAAGGCTGTGGAAATATCCGTATGTAATATACGGATGTGCAATCATTACCAGCGCATCCATTTCTCTGGCTCTGGCAAATATTTCGCTCACAGTGCCGGAAGGGTCAATGCTGACATCGCTTCCATCAAGAGGAACGGGCAAGACATTGATGTGTCCCCAGTTGGGAGAAACTTCAATTCCTGAGATAAAAGGAACATTCCTTGACTGAGCCAGTTCCTTGATTTCTTTATTGTTGGCTATGGAATCATGGTCACTTACAAATACAATATCCAGTCCACTGGAAAGCTGTGATCTTACCATGTATTCAGGAGGTGTTACACCGTCCAGAATGTCTGAATGGTGATGAAGATCAGTTGAATACCATCCTCTTTCTGTGGGATTAATATCAATAGATACGGACTGAGTGATACTGTGATTTCCTTCTGGCTCAACAGTCAAGTTGACTTTTTCGCCCTTGGATATGAAATTTCCTCCGTGTGAAATTGTGAATTCATATTCTCCTGGGGCAACAACAAAGTCAGCGATTCCGGGATTGCCTAATTTTGTGAAAAAGGTTCTTGCTCCAACATATTCCACCAGTATTTCCGGACCCTGAGTCACTTCTATCCGGGCATCAACTGGCTTATTGTCAGCCTTATCAGTTATCTTAAGGGAAACATTTCCACCTTTTTCAACATCTGTGAAATTCAGCTTAATGTTTTCGTTGTTTTGAACCGATGCTGTTTGAGTTGAAGTCAGGGAATAGCCTTTGGCTACAGCGTGCACTTTGTAGTCACCAGCAGGGAGAGGTATTTCGTAAGCTCCATTTTCACCAACAGTCCAGGCGTAAAGGAGTTCTTTACCGTCAGGCGTGCTTTTTTCAAAGATGACAACCGGCTTGTCAATGACGCTGCCATCAATTGTTTTGACGGTTCCAGATACTTTGCCATAGCTTTGGTTCTTAATATCCAGGTTGTTATTCATTACCTGGGCTGTGCTTCCTATATCCTCAAACTGAACCCAGGCATCAAGTGTTACACTGTCGCCGGGTTTCATGGTTTTGCTCTGGTAAAGGTCGCGCCATCCTGTTCCCCATGCAAAGTCAGTGAAGCCTGGATAATGCAGGGCCATGGCAAAATTCTCATCATAACCCAATACGTAGTCGCCGTACCATTCTTCGCCAACCTGACCATATCC
>PWPY01000098.1 GCA_003558575.1 Desulfonatronovibrio sp. | reverse complement strand
TACCTGAGGGAATTGCTGTGGCTGTCCCTATATATTACGCCACAAAAAGCAGAGCCAAGGCCTTCTGGCTGTCCATGGCCACTGGCCTGGCCGAACCTCTGGGCGCTCTCATTGGCTTCTTGATCCTGCGCCCGTTTATCTCACCCACATTGATGGGACTTATCTTTGCATTTATTGCAGGTATTATGGTTTTTATCTCACTGGATGAACTCTTTCCTGCAGCCAAAGAATACGACAAAGGTCATCTCGCTATATATGCTCTCATAGCCGGCATGATGGTCATGGCCCTGACTTTGCTCATGCTTATGTAGTTTCCATCCAGAAAGTCTTTCTTTCTGGATGCTGAAACAGTCGGTTTTCTTTCCGGAAACGAGGAGTTTTTTCTTTTGGCAAGAAAATCAAGCAATCATGAGTAGGCGTATAATTAATACGTTGACGAACAACTGTGCAGACTGGCCTGTCTGCATGAGAACACGCACAGTCGGGCGCCGCCATAAGGAAAAAGAACCGTTTCCGGATGAAAACTATGTAGTCAATAAAATCAGCAGACCGGCAGATACCTCAATCTCAAATATCTCCATTCTCCTTAATTTTCTGATCTTCATATGGTGATAGCTGTTTCCTGTACCATTCTAATTTGGCATGCTCCATGGCACTGGAACACATGCTGAGATTGGAATAACTTTCTCCAATGCGGTCAATAATCCGCCTTGATAGTTTGTAAATGCAATAATTCAATTCTCCTTCATTCTGAACCTGAACTGCCAGCTTATCAATGGCCTCATCAAAAGCCTCCCTTCTGTCTGTAGTAATATACGGCATAATCAATCCTTTTTTCCATCTCTAATTCCCAAAAGTACCCTGTAAGGTCCGGGTGTTCCAGGCGGAACAAGGGCTACCCTGTCCCCGTTTTTAAATTCTGCGGTTAGACTTGATACTCGACCATTAATAAAAACTGCCTCAACATCATCTTCAGCAAGGCCTATTTTTTTCATCAGTCCCCTTACGGTTTCTCCCTCATCCACTTCCATGCAGTCGTTAAACGTCTGTACACCTCTGGAACTCAGCTTTGACTGCAAAAATGAAAAGGCCTTAAAGCATATCTTAGGCATAATCTACCCCTGGATTTAGTTAGTTTCCATCCGGAAAGTCTTTCTTTCCGGATGTTAAAGCTGCTGGCCTTCTCTCCGGAAACGAGGAATCTGACAGAAACTTATCCATGCCGCACCGCCTGCACGAAGGGCATGGCTCGTCAGGACAAGGACTGGTCAACATTTCTTTTTTATACTTATCAAATTCCCGGATAAGATATCTTCTATCAACACCCAAATCAATGGTATCCCAGACAAAATCTTTTTCAACAGAAAGTTCGCTGCCAATATAGTCTTCGATATTTCCTGACCACATTTTTAGCGCTTTTCTCCAATTATTGTCATTTTCAGAGGCCAGTACCAGCAGGTCGTGCACCTTTTCATCTCCCTTAGATAAAAGCCCTTGAATTCTTGAAGAAAAAGGCTTTTCCGCCTGAAATCTGAGCCCTTTATATTGAGCGCACATTTTTTTAATACGCCTGACTTTTTCAAGAAATACTTCTTCCTTATCCATAGGAGACCACTGCAGAGGAGTCCAGGGTTTAGGCACAAACATGGAAGCACTTATACTGATAAGATCAACTCCTTTCTTTTTCCTGCCCATACCCTTTTTCCTTGCCTGTTCCAGCATCTCCAAAAAATGGGCAAGGTCATGAAAGTCCTTATCTGACTCACCTGGAAGGCCTAAAATAAAATATAATTTCAAGGTATTAAACTGCATCTCGCTGATAAGTTCGACAGCTCTGAAAAACTTTTCACTGGAAAAATGTTTGTTCATTGCCCTTCTTAGCCTGGAGCTGACTCCCTCTACTGCCAGAGTAATGCTCCTGGTTCCGCTACGACGTAAAAATTCCAGAAACTTTCTATCAAGGCCGTCAGCGCGAAGAGATGACAGTGAAAACTTTACTTTCCTTTTGTGAAGCCATGTCAAAAACGAAAACAAATCCTCCCAGTCTGTTAAAGCAGTACCTACCAGGCCGACTTTTCTGGGGTTTACCTTTTGCACTAAGTTTTTCAGGTCTTGTGTTTTAGACTTTCTGGGAGGTCTGTAGATAAAACCGGCTGCGCAAAATCTGCAACCGTAAGGACAACCCCTGTTAATTTCCATCAGAAAGCTGTCTCTGAAGACAGACGCTCTGGAAACAAAGGTAGAATGGCATGGTGAATCCAGATATCCTTCGGCTGTTAAAAAAATCTGTTTTTTTACTTTTTGTTGTTGTCCATAGATCATAATCCCTGGCAGACCCGAGATTGATGCTATGACCTGACTAACTGAATTTCCCTTGAGCCATGCATTCCCAATGACCTCAGAGATGGCCACGAATCTTCCTTCAGATTCGCCCACAAACAAAAAATCAAGACTTGGTATAACAGGAAAAGGATTGAGAAAAGCGATTGGTCCCCCAGCCATGATAAGGGGCCAATCGCTTCTCTCGCTCGCAGTGATGGGGATATTCTCAGCCTTGAGGATGTTTATCAATGTTAAAAAATCACCCTCAAAATTCAGGCTGAAACAGATCAGGGGAAAATCAGCAAGAGTCTTGTCGGAATCCGGACATTTAGCTTTTCCAGATTTTCTGTCCCAGAAAAAACGCTCTACGTAAAATAAGTTATTATGACCAAGATCTTTATAAACTCTCTGCCAGCCAAGGGTGGACAGGGCAAGAGATTCTTCCTCGGGAAACACTAAGGCTACAGGAAGTCGCCCTCCCCATTCCTTAGTTTGTCCCCGGCAATTCCTGATCATAAATTGCCAGCCTTGATCTGAATCGAACTAATCAGCCTGCCTTCTAATGAAAGAAGGAATCTCAAATTCATCTTCGTCAAAAATAAACTCCTCGCCTTTTTTCTTGGAAGCAGGCTTTTCTTCCTGTCCTGCAAGAGAATCAACATTTTTTCTGGTTCTGAGGTAGGTAGGTATGTTCAGGTTTTCTTTGCTGTCAGAATCCACTGATACTGACCTGGGTCTTTGAACCAGTCTGTTTCTGGTTCTCTGGGAGTCAATTCTGGTAACATTGGGGTTATTTTCTTCAATTTTCTCAAAAGCATCTTCTATGCCGGTAGCTATGACTGTAATTCTGATTTCATCTTCAATTTCCTGGTCAAAGACAGTACCAAAATATATCTGAGCATCTTCATGGGCTGCTTCATGAATAATTTCTGCAGCTTCGCTGACCTCATCAATGGCCAGGTCAGTCCCGCATGTTACATTCATAAGCACACCTTTGGCTCCATCTATGGATACATCCTCCAGAAGTGGACTGGTAATTGCTTTCATGGCTGCCTCCCTGGCACGGCCTTCTCCTTTGGCAATGCCAGTTCCCATCATGGCCAGACCCATTTCAGACATGACAGCTTTCACATCAGCAAAGTCCAGGTTGATGAGTCCCGGAACCATAATCAGATCCGATATTCCCTTGACACCATAGTAAAGGACCTCATCCGCTTTTTTAAGCATTTCAATAAACGAGGCCTTTTTGGAAGCGAGGGAAAGCAGACGATCGTTAGGAATGGTAATTATACTGTCAACAACTTCTTTCAGTGCTGCAATCCCCTTATCTCCCTGACCACGCCTTCTTTTACCTTCAAAATAAAAGGGTTTGGTCACTACAGCGACTGTCAGGGCGTCCATTTCCTTGGCAACTCTTGCTATCACCGGGGCAGCTCCAGTCCCTGTTCCGCCTCCCATGCCTGCGGTAACAAAAACCATATCGCATCCGTGAAGGACTTCACGCAAATGATCAATGCTTTCCTGGGCTGCCTCTTTGCCGATATCCGGGTCGGCTCCTGCACCCAGCCCCTTAGTCAACTTTTCACCAAGCTGAATCTTATGTTCGGCCCTTGAGTTTTTCAGAGCCTGCACATCAGTATTGGCTACAATAAATGTGACCCCTTTCATGGCTGAACAGATCATGTTGTTTACTGCATTTCCACCGCCACCGCCTACGCCGACTACTTTTATTCTGGCGTTACCTTCCATTTCAATTTCCTGATATTCCATGGCTTCCTCCTTCCCCTGTATGTTCTACGAAATTTTAAATAATCCCGACCATCAGGCCGGATAGCATCCTATTTTATATCTACAAACCAGTTGCGCATTTTGGTCAGAATACGGTTGAACATATTTTTGTCCCTTATCCTGAAACTCTTTTCAGTGCTCTCTTTCTCTGCCCCGTAAATCAATACACCGACAGCTGTGGCAAACATTGGATTATTTACTACATCCTTGAGTCCTCCCACTTTTCTGGGATAACCAATCCTTGTGGGAAGATTAAATATCTGCTCTGCCAGATCCTGTGATCCTTCAATTAGTGAAGCTCCCCCTGTAAGAACAACTCCTGCACCTATGGAGTTTTTAAATCCGGACCGGATAAGTTCCTGATCAACCAGGACAAAAAGTTCTTCCATGCGAGGTTCACAAATCTCAGCCAGCACATGCCTGGAAAGCTTGCGCGGAGGTCTTCCACCAACACTTGGCACTTCAATTACCTCATCTTCTTCAATGATATCTGCCAGTGCGCATCCATATTTGACCTTGATTTTTTCTGCAGCCACCATGGGTGTTCTAAGCCCGAATGCAATATCATTGGTCAGATTGGCCCCCCCAATAGCTATTACTCCTGTATGCTTAATGGAGTCATTGCTGAAAATTGCTACATCTGTTGTCCCGCCCCCTATATCCACAAGGGCAACTCCGATTTCTCTTTCTTCCTCAGTGAGCACAGCTTTGGAAGATGCCAGTGATTCAAGAACAATATCTGATACATCAAGACCGGAACGATGACATGATCGAAAAATATTCTGGGCACTGCTTACTGCTCCAGTAACAATATGGACTTTTACTTCAAGCCTTACCCCGGCCATTCCAAGAGGGTCAGCTATTCCCCTCTGGTCATCAACGATATACTCCTGAGGAAGAATATGAATAACTTCCCGGTCAAGGGGAATGGCAACGGCCTTGGCAGCATCAATAACCCTTTCCACATCTCGGCTTCCTACCTCTCCGCCCTTGACTGCAATAACCCCATGACTGTTAAATCCTTTGATGTGACTGCCTGCAATCCCTGCATACACAGCACGGATTTCACAGCCAGCCATGAGCTCGGCTTCTTCTAAGGCTCTCTTTATAGATTGTACTGTCTGCTCAATGTTTACCACAACCCCTTTGCGAAGACCTGTGGAAGGACTTGTGCCAATCC
Organism: Desulfonatronovibrio sp.; assembly: GCA_003558575.1. Classification (GTDB taxonomy): domain Bacteria; phylum Desulfobacterota; class Desulfovibrionia; order Desulfovibrionales; family Desulfonatronovibrionaceae; genus Desulfonatronovibrio. Next base: position 1,516 of record PWPY01000098.1, on the reverse strand, counting down.
CAACAATATCGACCCCGTCAGGAGACATTTCTCCCACTACCGCCGATATTTTGGTTGTCCCTAAATCCAGACCTACAATTAAATCAGGTTTAGCCATAAGTTCTTCCTTTTTTTAAATGTCCACCAGATCTTTGCCTTTCAGAAAAGCCTGATTCCTGGTAATATGCTGGTAACACTTACTCGTTTTTACATTTTCTGTTTCATTAAGACATATCCAACTGCACATTTAGCATGATGTCTTTTAACAGCGATTTTAAAAAGTCCTTATTCAACTGGATGTTAAGTATCCTTAAATTCCACCCAGGCATTGCGCCCTGCTACAATTATTTTTCTAACCTTATCAGTGTCTCCCCTGGAGCGCAGATCACTCCATACAAGATTCAATCTCCCGGGACCTGATCTTAATGCAGAGCTGTCTAAAGTTATATTCAATTCATAACTGTCTATTCTCATTTCCAAAGATCCTGAATTTTTAAGTCTTATCCATGAAATATCCTGAAGGGAAAAAGGAAAACTCCTGTTTTCTATCAATCCTACTAAGGCCTGTAGATCTGCAGATCTACTTTCACCTTCAATAAATAATACAGGTAGAGATACATATCTGCCTGGAGCAATATCGGTGATTACTCTGCCTCGTTCATCTGCATAACTGAGTCTGTTCTCATCCTGTATCCAGAAATAAGCCTGCCTTTCATTAATATTTACAATAAGTTTATCAGGAAACTGCCTTTTCAGAGATACGCTTTCAATCCATGGATTTGAATTTAGCTTTGAATGTAGTTCCGACATTCTCAATTGAAGAACGTTTTCACCTGAGTTAACCCCCATAAGCTTAGTAATCACCGAGTAGGTGAGCTGACTGTTGCCTGAAATTTCTATATCTTTTAAAATGAAAAAATCACTGTTCATGGCCTTATTGTAACCATACAGAATTGCGATACTTATTATCAGGATAAACCCAAGGCTTAAGCCCAGAAGCATTGATACACCTATAAATCTGAACAAAGCCACAAACATGCCCTTGATCAATCCGCCCTGTCCTGAACGTCTGTACTTGTTGGACATTGATTCTCTCTGCCCCATTCTGATTGTCGCACTATATGCCATCAGATGACCTTTACCTCCAGTTCCAGATTTACCCCGAACAACTCCTGAACTTTCTCCCTGGCTTCGCTTATCAACTCAAGAGCATCCCTGCTTTGCCCCTGACTTATGTTCACCAGAAAATTTGCATGCCTGTCTGAAAAACCCACTCCTTTCCTGGCTTTTCCCTTAAAGCCAGCTTTCTCTAACAGAAACCCGGCAGGAGGATGACCTTCAGGGTTTTTAAATACACATCCAGCTGTACTCTCTAAAACAGGCTGAGATTGTTTTTTCTTTTGATAATTGTGGCGCATTCTAAGCTTTATCAGTTCCTGATCACTTTTCTTCAATGCAAAACAGGCGTTAATTATAATGTAGTTTTTACCTGCTGATTTCAGAGAAAACTTTCTATACCCCTTTTGAAAATCATCCT
>PWPY01000147.1 GCA_003558575.1 Desulfonatronovibrio sp. | reverse complement strand
CGCCATGAGACTAATGACATGAAAAAACAAAGCCAGGATAATGATTGACCAGACTTGAAACGGCCCTTATAAAAGAGGATGATGAGCTTGGTTATTGTGAAAATTGCAGCGAAAATGTCGCCATCATACGCCTCATGGCCTTGCTTGAGTCCCCCTCTGAATCCACTGCGCCCAACAGATTTCTGATAGTCTTAGCCACGTGTTGAAAAAGTCCTTATTCAACTGGCTGATAACCATTTAAACATAGAATAATTATATGAGTCAAAAACAGACCAGACTTGAACGTGAAGTCCTTAAAAGAAGAACTTTCGGAATCATCAGTCACCCAGACGCAGGAAAAACCACCCTGTCTGAAAAACTTCTGCTTTTTGGAGGGGCCATTCAGATGGCCGGATCCATTAAGGCCAAAAAAGCAGCCCGTCATGCCCGCTCCGATTGGATGAAGGTAGAACAGGAAAGGGGCATTTCAGTTACTTCATCAGTCATGAAATTCATTTACCAGGACTATGAAGTCAACCTCTTGGATACACCTGGTCACCAGGATTTTTCTGAAGATACCTACCGGGTCCTTACTGCTGTTGACTCAGCTCTTATGGTAATTGACAGCGTCAAAGGAGTGGAAACCCAGACCAAAAAACTTATGCAGGTATGTCGCATGCGCGCCACCCCCATTGTAACCTTTATCAACAAACTTGACCGCGATGGTCGAGATCCATTTGAGCTCTTAGATGAAATTGAGCAGACCCTGGGCATTCAGGCAACACCCATGACCTGGCCCATTGGAATGGGCAAAACATTCCAGGGTGTGTATGATCTCAGACGTGGAGAGCTGCGTTTTTTCAGCCCTGCCGACAGCAAAGGGCGAAAGCCTTTAGAAAACACTTCCATTAACGATCTGTCTGATTCCAGATTAGATGAGCTTCTTGGCTCAACTGCCGCAGATGAGCTTCGTCAGGATGTAGAACTCTTAGAGGGAGCCGGATACCCTTTTGACAAAGATGCCTACCAGGAAGGCAAACAGACTCCTGTTTTTTTTGGCAGCGCAGTAAACAACTTTGGTGTCCAGGAACTCCTTGACACATTCGTCCTTCTGGCTCCCCACCCCAGACCAAGACAGGCTGAAACCAGGGCGGTTTCTACTTTTGAAGAAGATTTTTCAGGAGTTGTTTTTAAAATTCAGGCTAATATGGACCCGGCCCACCGGGATCGCATTGCTTTTATGCGGGTCTGTTCAGGCAGGTTTGAAAAGGGTATAAAAGTCAGACATCACAGAATTGGAAAAGATGTACAGATTTCCAATGCCATCATCTTTATGGCCCAGGACCGGGAAGGAGCTGAAGAGGCCTGGCCTGGTGATATCATTGGGGTCCATAATCACGGAACAATAAAAATCGGCGATACCCTGACCACCAAAGAAGAGCTCAAGTTTACAGGTATCCCCAATTTTGCCCCGGAATTTTTCCGCAGGGTAATTTTGAAAAATCCTCTTAAGTCAAAACAATTGGAAAAAGGACTCAGACAGTTGACTGAAGAAGGGGCCATCCAGCTCTTCAGGCCCATATCTGGAAATGACTATATCCTGGGCGCAGTGGGAGCTCTGCAGTTTGATGTAACCGCTGCCAGGCTCCAGGCGGAATATGGAGTTGACGCAATATATGAAACATTAGAATATTCTACTGTCCGCTGGATAACGTCTGACAACAAAAAGGCACTTAAAGACTACAGGCAAAGACATTTCACTTCCCTTGTGCAGGACATTGAAGAACACCCTGCCATGCTTTTTGCCAGCAAGTGGCGCCTGGAGCGGGCCAAAGAAGAATGGCCTGACATAAACTTTCTGGAAGTAAGGGAACACTGAAAAACCAGGAACTCCTGGTCATTAAATCACACTGAAGAACACCAAGATTTATTCAGCCTATTCTTTATAGTGTGTTTTTATAAAATTTTGTGGCAAAATTTCTTTGGAGCAGATATGAACATGACCGACAAATTTATCAATGACACCGTCCAGGCAGTACACCAGGCTGGAGAACTCATTATCTCCGCCTGGGACAAACCCAGAAACATCAGATACAAAGGCCCCATTGATCTGGTTACTGACACTGATGTGGCTGTGGAAGAAACCCTTAAAAAATCCTTAAAGACAATTCTGCCTGAAGCTGATTTTCTCGCTGAAGAATCTGCATCCGAAACAACCCTGGCCCAGGGCCCGACATGGATAATCGATCCCTTAGACGGCACAACCAACTTTGCTCACAAAATCCCATTTGTGGCAGTTTCTGTTGGGCTGTGGACCGGTGAGGACGTTGACCTGGGTATTATTTATCTACCCATCCTCAACGAAATGTTCTGGGCAGCCAAAGGCAAGGGCGCTCACTGCAACAATGAAAAAATCAGTGTCTCCAAAACTGAAACCCTGAAACCGGCCTTGATCGCCACAGGGTTTCCCTATTCTGTGCTCAAGGATGTTGATATAATTATCAAACACATGCGAAATGCGCTGGTCAGCACCAGAGGCGTGCGCAGGTGCGGCTCAGCTGCTACAGATCTGGCCTATACAGCTGCAGGACGATTTGATGCCTTTTACGAGATTGGCCTGAACCCCTGGGATACAGCAGCTGGAGTATGTCTCATCAACGAGGCCGGAGGAAAAACAAGTACTTTTAATGGCAGCTCATACAAACCTGGTATGCATGAAATCTTAGGTTCCAATGGAACATTGCATGAACAGATGGTAAGTCTCCTTTCAGAATAATAGAACTTTATTGTTGACAACAGCCAGCAACTAAACATATATAACTTCTCTTTTACGGGAAGTGGCGCAGCCTGGTAGCGCACCTGCCTTGGGAGCAGGGGGTCGCAGGTTCAAATCCTGTCTTCCCGACCATAAAAATCAAGGGGTTACGGTGAAAATCGTAACCCTTTTTTATTGCAAAAAGCCTCGGGGTACAAACTGTGATGCAAAAAAGAAAATGTGTATTTTTTTAATCACAGGAATAAATTTAAAAGCCTTACCCCGATCTTCTTCCTGGGAAGCGGGAGGGAATAATTTTGTATGGGCCTGAAGCGGAACAACTGGAAGCCGGTTCCCGGCTGGAAGGTGAAGCGCAAGGCACAAGTACCATATTGATGGGTTCGGGAAATTCTCTTAAGGGGGTGGGTGGGAAAAGATATTCTTGATTGTGGCGCAAAGTTTACATAGTGGCCCGTTATGGGTTCTGGAATAATCTGATCCCTTCCGCAGCTCCAGCGACCATAACAAGCATTATGTAAAAGCGGCGCAGAACATACCAGGGAATGAATGCCAGACCGGGACCAGATACATGAACCGCAAGGCCCGGTCTGGCAGAATGACACACCAAAGGCTGTCAAAGGAGGCCCGGAATATATGCTTGCCCCATCCTTGTTAGGACCGGGACTGTCAGCCTGTGATAAGTGTTCATCCTGGCAGACAGGGCCGAACCAGGTCAAAGCCTGAGCCAGCGTCTTTGCGCCCTGCCACATTCGTTACGGTCGTAATAATTATAAAAAAGTAGTTGGAATAAAAAACCCCGCCGGAGCGGGGTGTTAAAGAGGAATGCAGTGTCGCTATGTTTTTATGTTTGTAGACTTTTTTTTGATAACCGCGTATGCATTTTTTGAGACGACTGCGGTAAAATAATGATGTTGTCCTGAGCCTCGTGCTTTGGACCATCCGCTTTTTTCCCTACATTCAATCAAAATACTGTCCCCTTGCAAGGCATCATTCACATTACGATAGACAGTATGCTCATCACTTTTAATCGACTTCGGCAATTCTACCCTCCTCTTCAAGTTCTTCACATGCCTGCACCAGACAAGGCAGGGAGAGTTCGGGGAATGCATTGCAAAGATCAACGTAATCAATATCGTCTCCATGACGGGATTCAAAATAAGATTTAATTTTTTCTTTAACGCCTTTCATGTCTATTCTGCTTGACTGGTCGCTTCCTTCTCGATCTTTTGATTCTTCTCTTTGAATATACCCCAGACAATATCCATAGGTTAGTCCTGTACTGTAGGCGCTGCCAAGTAAGCGTCTGTACCCCTGGGGATATGCACCCGCTGAAGATTCATCAAAACGGCTAATCCTACTCACTTTCAGAACCTCCTGGATTAAATTCATCAGCCTTGCTTATAAGCCATTGTCCAATAGAACGAGCAAGGGCTGGAGTCAATGAAATACCAATGGGAATATCTCTTATTATACATTTTTTGCGCTCAGATGACTCAGGGGGATAAACAAGCTGATCATCGTCGTCAATTTTATATATTTCCTTGCGTGGTATTGAAGACCTTTCATTAAAAAAATTAACGACCAGCTGTCCAAAGCCGTTATATCCTCCATGGACACCGTTAACCGAGTATACAGAATAATTTTTTGAAATCTTATATTCAAAGGTAACTTCGTTTATTTCTTCATTTTTTTCCATTATGCTCCCCAACGTTTTTTTATGTGCACCTGGCGGCAAAAAATTTAACTCTTTTGATTTAGAAGTAAAATTTATAATGACTTGGTTAAAAAAATCAACCAGTTTTTCTACTTCTTCGTTATATCCGACCAGGTCCAGACCACCCGGCAACCTCTCAAATGTCTGGTCATCTGCCGACTACCGTACCACGGGGTGACCATGTACTGTTTGTCCATGACCCGCATCAGCTCAGATATTATCCAGTCTCTTTCAGCTCTTTAATCAATTCATTGAGTTCCTGGGCCTGGGATGAAAGATCGTTGATGGAATTTTTTGACTGCTCCATTACTTCTGCACCCTGAATGGCAATATTCTTGATATCCTCAATGCTTTTGCCAACCTCTTCGCTGGCTGCAGACTGCTCCTCAGTTGCAGTGGCAATAGATCTTACCTGATCTGCTGCATCTCCAATCAGGCGTACAATTTTATTAAGTGCTTCTCCAGAACTGTAGGCAAGCTCTGTAGCGTTCTCTACCGCCTGGACAGCATTATCCATGCCTTTGATATTTTCCCCGGTACCATGCTGGATTGAATTAATGGCTTCACCAACTTCCTTAGTGGCGGTCATTGTTTTTTCTGCAAGTTTGCGGACTTCATCAGCAACAACTGCAAACCCCCTGCCCGCATCTCCTGCCCTGGCTGCTTCAATGGCCGCGTTTAAAGCAAGAAGGTTTGTCTGATCAGCTATATCATCAATAACATTCATTATTCCGCCGATTTGTTTGGCTCGGTCACCAAGCTGGGCAAGACTCTCTTTGACAGAAGCAGACATATCCTGAACTTCTCTGATTGCTTCAATGGACTTCTTTACAATATGCTCTCCATTTTCAGCTTCCTGCTGGGCCTGATCTGCGCCACTTGCAGCATTGGAGGCGTTACTGGCCACTTCAATAACTGTGGCGTTCATCTGCTCCATGGCAGTGGCGGTTTCGATTGTACGATCCTTCTGATCTTGGGAACCCTGGCTGGACTGACTTACCTGATCAGAAAGATCATGAGAAGCCGTACTGATTTTAAAAACTATATTTTCCAGTTGTGATGCAGCGTGATTCATTCCTTCAACTTTGGCATTTTCAGCCATTTCTCTGGCTTTATTGGCTTCGGCTGTAGCATTTCTGGCCTTTTCAGACTCCTTAACTGCTTCTTGTGTCCCATCTTCAGCTTCTTTAATTTTGGACTTAAGATTTTCTACCATCTTGTTCAGCGACTTTGCCAGCAAACCAATTTCATCCCTGTTTTTAATGACAAGATGTTCATCAAGATTTCCCTGAGCCACTGCATGGGCATAATTGGTAGCTGCAGATATGGGGCCTGCAAGACTCTTGGAAAACAAGGCTCCAGCACCAAGCATTACACCGCCTATAAAAAGGCTGACCCACATAATTGATGACAGCGTAGCCTGCTGAGCGTTTTCAATTGTTTCTCTGTCAGTGCCCAGAAAATACATACCAACAGTTTCTCCATGCAAATCCTTTATGGGCCAGTAAGCAGTATCATACCATATATTGAGAATCAGATTACGGTCCAGAAAAGTTTCTGAATTACTGATGACCCTTTCCAGCACTTCTTGATTCTGTATCCTGGTTCCGATAACCCTTTCCCCATTGCGCCTGATACTCGTTGAAAGTCTGGTGTCATCGTGAAAAATTGTAGCTTCCACACCAAGCTTCTCATTAATGGCATCCACAAATGCATTTGAGCTCAAATCCATGCCCAGGGTAACAACCCCTACTGTTCTTTCAAAAATCTTAACTGGGTATGAGGCTCTAAGGGAAAGACCAATTACATTTCCTGACTCTACACCTGCAACCGGTTCTCCCAGAACTGCCTTCTGAAAAGTAACCTGAGAAGAAATATTGTCTTCTGTAAAATCTGAATGTCCCCTGTAGAGGACATCTCCATCAATGTTTGAAAAGACAATTAGATCAATATCACTGGCCTGCATAAGTTCTTCAGCATAGTTAGACATGACCCTGCTGCTGTTAGAGTAGATAGCTGATGCTAATTGGTGGTCTTGAGCTGTACGCCTTGCTGTTTCCAGAAAGTACTGCTCAAGGTCCCTTATTTCAAACTTCATTGCTGACTGAAAGTTTTCAATGGTTTTAACAGATTCCCGGTCAAATCCTTCAGAAACAAAATGTTTGGTGGTAAAAAAAACAGCCGTACCCAAAAGAAAAACAGTAATGCCTACCATGATCAACAATTTCCAGAAAATTGAAATGCGCATATCTCCATCCAGTTAGTTTTGTTAGTTAATTGTAACTGTTCACCACATATGTAATATGGCTATTCAACGGCTCTGGATTCCGGCTTTCGCCGGAATGACGGTAAAAAGTAACAGCTTGCTTTAACCGTCACCCCGGACCAGATCCGGGGTCCAGTT
>PWPY01000122.1 GCA_003558575.1 Desulfonatronovibrio sp. | reverse complement strand
AGCAGTAATGAGCAAGGTGGAGGGATGGTCAGGATTGAATTCCCAACAAGCAAGGACTGAATTTGCAGAAGAGCAAATGATGCGGCAAACAATATTCATTTTGCTTTTCCGTTAGGGAATTAGGCATATGATTGGAAATCATTCAACTAATTTATTACTTTGTATCAAGTAGGAAAATGAGCAGTCAAATTTTAGTTATAGATGATGAAAAGAACTATCTTCTTATTCTGGAAACTATTCTGGAAGAAGAAGGGTATAACGTAACAGGGCTCAACGACTCTGAGATGGCCCTCAATTATCTGGATGAATCAGAAGTTGACGTGGTTATTACGGACATGAAGATGCCGAGGGTAACCGGCCAGGATATCTTAGAGCATGTGCGTAAAAATTATCCTCATATTCCAGTGATGATAATGACTGCTTATGGCAGCATTGACGGTGCTGTAGAAGCCATGAAGTGCGGTGCGTTTGATTATATTTCCAAGCCTTTTTCCAATGATGAACTTTTGCTGTCAGTGAAGAAGGCTGTTATGCTTTCCAGGTCTGAACAGGAAATCAGGCTTCTGCGTCAGACCCTGGCTGAGCAGCATGGTCCGCATAAACTTGTGGGCAGAAGCAAACCCATGCGCGAGGTTCTGAAGCTGGTTTCCAAAGTAGCTCAGAGTAAATCAACAGTCCTGGTAACTGGTGAGTCTGGTACAGGGAAAGAACTGATAGCCAAGGGTATTCATTACAGTTCACCGCGCAAAGATGGGCCGTTTATATCTGTAAACTGCATGTCCCTTAGTCCCGGGGTTCTTGAAAGTGAAATCTTCGGACATGAGAAAGGTTCCTTTACAGGCGCTACAGCCATGAAAAAAGGCAGGTTTGAACTTGCCCACAATGGAACCCTGTTCTTGGATGAAATAGGCGAGCTTTCATTAGATCTGCAGGTTAAGCTGCTCAGAGTTCTGCAGGAAAAGTCTTTTGAAAGGGTGGGAGGAAGTAAGACTCTGAGTGTTGATATCAGGCTGGTAGCGGCCACGAATAAAAACCTTCAGAAGGCTGTAGATAAAGGTGAATTCAGGGAAGATCTTTATTATCGATTGAATGTGGTTAATATCAATCTCCCGCCACTTCGCGAACGACGTGAGGATATACCCGTACTGGTGGCCCATTTTATGGAAAAACTGACTGGCGAAAATGTTTCCCACAATAAAAAATTTGCCCCTGAAGCCCTGGAATATTTAAATGCATATGAGTGGCCCGGCAATGTGAGACAGTTGGAAAATGTTGTTGAAAGGTGCATGGTTTTGTCTTCCAAGGATATGATAGGTGTTGAAGATTTGCCAAGTGAGATAAAAGATGAAGAGGCTCAGTTTAAGAGTGCTGTGGATCTTTTGCCCACTAGGCTTGAACTGGGCAGTACTCTGGAAAAGATAGAAGCGGCTTTGATCAGAAGGGCCCTTGTGAAAACAAATTTTGTCCAGGTCAAAGCTGCTGAACTGTTGAGTATTTCCAAAAGCCTTTTGCAGTATAAACTCAAGAAATATAATATCCAAGGCAAATAGTAGTTTCATTGTAACTGTCCACCACTTTAAATGTACATGATTTCCCGGTTTGTGAGGTTCGGCAAACAGGGCCGTAAAAACTCGTTCAAACAGTTTACGCCCAGTTTGCCGAACCTCACAAACCTTTGTAGAAAGCAAGTATTATGGTGAATAATTACGTTTCATTTTCAGTAAAATTTTGAGCTGAACGTAGCTACCTGTTGAAAGTCCCCCAACTGCTGCTTCATTTGTAATTTTTGAACAGCCTGCCTGATAAGGACTTTTTCAATACGCTGTTAGAGAATAGATAAAGGTGAATACTCAGGGTGTCAGTCAGTAAATATCTAAATGAAATCTCAGGTAATGATTCCTTTGATGTCAAGATAGTCTGTCATAAAACAATTGCGCCGCGCAAAGCTGGATACGGAAATATTTCCGGTATTCCTGAAAAATTAGCCGCAGTCCTCAAAGAAAACGGTCTTCATCTTTTTTATGCCCATCAGGCAGAAGCCATCGACCTGATCAGATCGGGCAGTAGTGTCGTTGTATCCACACCAACAGCGAGTGGGAAATCCCTTATTTACAATCTGCCGGTCATGGAATCCATCTTTAATGATTCGGATTCAAGGGCCCTGTACTTATTTCCCCTCAAGGCCCTGACCCAGGATCAGCATCTAAGCATTAAAGAAATCACCAGAAAATTAGATAAAGATTCAGGAATTACATCTGCTATTTATGATGGGGATACTGATCATTCACTTCGCAAGGTGATCAGAGATGATCCTCCCCATATCCTTATGACCAATCCAGATATGCTGCACCTTTCTTTTCTGCCGTATCACCGTGGATGGAAGCGTTTTTTTTCGAATCTCAAATATATTGTGGTGGATGAGGTTCACACATACAGGGGAGTTATGGGCTCAAATATGGCATGGGTCTTCAGACGTCTCATGCGGATATGTTCATATTATGGCCAGGAGCCGATTTTTATTTTCAGCTCCGCCACCATTAGAAATCCTGACCAGCTCACTGCCAGTCTGACCGGACTTGAAGTCAGAAGCATTACTCAAAGTAGCGCCCCCCAAGGAAAAAAACACTTTCTCATGGTTGACCCTTTGATGCAGGGAGCAGCCATGGCATCAATAAAGTTTCTCCATGCAGCCCTGCAAAAGGGACTGCGCACAATAATTTACACCCAGTCCAGGAAGATGACGGAACTGATAGCCATGTGGTGTGCTGAAAAGGCTGGACCCTACAAAAACCGCATTAGTTCATACCGTGCAGGCTTTCTACCCGAGCAGCGCAGGGAAATTGAATCCAGACTTTCATCCGGGGAATTACTGGCTGTGGTGTCCACAAGTGCTCTGGAGCTTGGCATTGATATCGGCCACTTAGATGTCTGTCTGCTGGTGGGATATCCCGGTTCAATGATGGCTACCTGGCAGAGGGCAGGGCGCGTGGGCAGAAGCGGTCGGGACAGTGCAGTGATTCTCATTGGTCACGAAGATGCAATGGATCAATACTTTCTGCGTCATCCTGAGGAGTTTTTTTCCTTGGAACCAGAAAGTGCGGTAATCAATCCTTATAACTACAATATAATGTCCAAGCATCTGATTTGTGCGGCTTCAGATCTGCCGTTGAGGACTGAGGAAAAGTTTCTGGACACCCAGGTCAGAAAGTGCATTGAATCTCTGGAAGAAGATGAGAAGTTAGTTTCAGCTGGGAAAGGCTCCTATTATTATACTCTGGAAAAGTATCCGCACAAGGACGTGGATTTAAGGGGTTCGGGAACCAGTTATAACATTTTTGACCAGCTCACCGGCGAGTATCTTGGTGAGATAGACCAGGCAAGAGTCTTCCATGAGACCCATCCCGGAGCAGTTTATCTGCATATGGGCAGGACATATCAGGTGCAGGAGCTGCACGTAGAAACCCGTTCGGTTTATGTCACTGAAAAAAAGCTCAGCTATTATACCAAGGTTTGTACTCATAAGGTCACTGACATTATTGAAACTTACTCATCTTCTACGATTGGGTCTGGAGAAATCTTTTCAGGCCGGCTCAAGGTTACTGAACAGGTTGTTGCCTATGAAAAAAGGTTAGTCAGAGGGCAGAAAAAGATAGGTACAGTTCCCCTGGATCTTCCACCCATTGTCTTTGAAACAGAAGGGTTCTGGCTGACCATTGATAAGTCTCTTCAAAGCAGCATTGAAAAGAAAATGATGCATTTTATGGGAGGTATTCATGCCTTAGAGCATTGCCTTATCGGTGTAATGCCCATGATTATTCTCACAGACCGCAATGATCTCGGTGGAATTTCAACCCCGGTACATGCTCAATTGCAAAAAGGGGCTGTTTTTGTTTATGATGGGATTCCAGGAGGAGTTGGACTTAGCAGGCAGGCATTTAATCTTGTGGACAAACTTCTGGCCAAAGCCATGTCTGTACTTTCTTCCTGTGGTTGTGAAAACGGATGTCCAGCCTGTGTTCATTCGCCCAAGTGCGGGTCAGGAAACAGACCTTTGGACAAAGAAGCAGCCATGCACATGCTTTGGGCAATAAGTGGAAGGGAACCTGCACCTGTTAAGCATATCAAGTCCCAGTCGTCTGCCTCCGTTGAAATTAAAAGGCAGGACAAAACCTCAAATACTAACCTTAGCGATAAAAGCTTTGCTGTTCTGGATATAGAAACACGTCTTTCAGCCCAGGAAGTGGGGGGCTGGGGCAATTCCAGCATGATGGGCGTGAGTTGCTCAGTAGTTTATGATTCTGTATCAGGTGAGTTTAAAACTTTTTATCAGGATGAAACAGATGCAGTGGGCGAATTTTTGGCATAATTCTCAATTGTAGTGGGTTTTAACCTTATCCGTTTTGACTACAGGGTGCTTGCAGGACAGTCAAAGTTCAAGTTTCATGCACTGCCCACCCTTGATATCCTGGCTGATATTGAAAGACGGTTAGGTCATCGCTTATCTCTGAACCATCTTGCAGCCCACACTCTGGGTGCTAAGAAATCTGCTGACGGGCTTCTGGCTTTGAAATGGTGGAAACAGGGAAAGATAGACAGGATAGTTGAATACTGCAGACAGGATGTTGCCATCACTAAGGATCTTTATCTTCATGGTCTGAAAAATGGGTTTCTTTTTTATCAGAATAAATCTGGACGAAAGGTCAAAATACCAGTTAACTGGAAAGAAAGCACAGCTGGAGCTGGAATTGGCAACAACAGAAAAATGAATTAAAGCTTTGATACGTAAGTTGTTATTGATGAAAGTGTGTAACTATTCACCATGTTCGGACAAGAAGACCTGGACCCCGGACCTGGTCCGGGGTGACGGTTAAAGAAGGTTGTTGACCCTTTCCGTCATTCCGGCGAAAGCCGGAATCCAGTGCCGTTGAATACCCATATTACGTATGTGGTGAATAGTTACGAAAATGTAAGGATTATAACAGAGGTGGATTATGTCCAGAAATATCATCATTATATCTGCTGCAGTTTTTGGAGTGTTACTGGCAACAGGTTTGGGTGTGTTTTATTTTTCCGGCAAGTCAGGTCCGGAAACGCAACCCGAAACTGCTGAAGAAAAAAGAACCATAGATTTTACAACCCGGTTTGATGACATTGAGATTTCAGATGTCCAACCCCAGGATATTAAATCAGAAGAGACCGAGGCTGTTGAGGTTGATGAAGAAAAGTCTCCTCGGGAAGATTCTGACGATGTATTCAGTGAAGGGTTTATTAATCAATTAGCTGATTTAATATTTGACAATTATTTGCCATCTGATGGTTTGGGGAGCTTGTCCAGGATGATCACCTTTAAACAGGTCAATATGAATTTTGCCACGGATCTTTCACAGTTAAATGTTGATCAGGAAGATGATATCCTCAAGGCGAGACAGGAAGTGCTTGAATTTGTGCTTGATCCTGTAATCATCAGCAGGTCAGCGGATTATTTTGGGACAAAATTACTGGATCGTCTGAACTATCTTGCAGAAAACAGAACCAAAAACATCCCTTCGGGCCAGGGTTATGAAGAAAGGCTTCTCACCCGTGGCGAAACAGAGGAAATGTTAGAGCTTTTTTCCATAAGGCTGACTTATCTTGCCCATGTGTTTGAAAAGACTGTAAATGATGAAAGAGTTATCAGCCTGATAAGAGACTATCTCAATATTGTTGATAGTCTGCGTGATGTCTATTTTGAGTACTGGCAGCTTGATGATGAGTCTCCCATGGCAGAAAGGGAAAGATTATCCGAAAGAATCAAAACGCTTATAACCCAGCGTGAAAATGTCAGGGAAAGAATCATGTCCCGTGTGGCTGATGCTGAAATGCGTCAGGCAGGGCATGATTATGTATATGAGGCACAATGGGTTTACAGAAGGATTGAAAAAGATGGATTCAATAAAGAATCCATAGTTGCCCTGGCTGAGGCAGGAAAATCTTTGGCAGACAAAGCACTTATCAGGGCGCAGGATATTCTTGATTGACAGCCTGTCAGTGATATTTTTCTAAAAATTTTATAATGGGGTTGATGATTTCTTTTAAAGACCTGCCCAAATAATAATCAAGGGCCCTGGGGTTGATTTTAGTTTTTTCCTGAAATGTTTTCCTGAATGCCTCATCATAAGCAAGCATGTCATTGATTTTTTGTTTACTTCCTGTTTTGTGATTAAGATCATCCTTAATGAGCTGGACAAGTTCCCTTACAGAACACTTACTTTCATGAAGAGTTGTTATTTCTTCAAGGGCTGATCCTTTTTTCAGCAGATGGACTCTGGTAAGCAGATCCTGTTTGTAAGCCTTAATCATTTTCTCAGGATTCCAGCATTCCAGAAGACGGCATTGTTTTGGCCGGTTTGAATGTATTGAGCATAAATCTGTTTCATGGTCATGGAAAACACAGCTCCATGATCCGGCTTTTTTTCCCCTTACTTTAATAATCTCCCCTTTGAGAAGGACCGGTTTCCCTGAAATATTGTCCATAGCCGGTTCTCCTGCCCGTAAGACCACCATATTTTCCGGATGCAGTATTTTTTCCAGGATGAGATGTTTGTCCTGGGTGTGCAGGACTGGTCCGTTCTTACGACAGCATGTTCCGCATTTGCGGCAGGTTGTCTGTTTTTCTTTCTTGTCAGCCATGATAGTTTTATCTGTGTTAGTTATATGAATGCCTTCCTCAAAGTCCCTCTACACTTGCTGCTATAGTTAAGTTTCGTGTGTGTCAAACCTCAGTGCAGCAGTCCAGTGAAAAGCGTAAAGAATTTATTCACCATGCAGGCTTTATCCAGAAGTAAAGAAATGTGGTGAACATTTAAGGTTCTTCGACGTTTTGTATGGAATTGCTGCTCATATTTTTTTGTTTGCCCCGCTTCCGACAGGGAGTTTTCTAATGTCCGCCAAAGGGGGATATTTGCCCCCTCCGGACTCTTAATAATT
>PWPY01000042.1 GCA_003558575.1 Desulfonatronovibrio sp. | reverse complement strand
CACCTGATCCGGACTGGTGGCTGCTGTATGAACAACGCCCCGGTCAATCCCGGCCTTGTCAAGGCAGAATAAAAGGTCGTCCACCAACCCGGTTCCCACAGGCTCTATACCATAGTGGTTTTCCAACTGATCCAAAACCTTATCTGCAATTTTAGGGTGAAATACATGGGTATGAAAATCTATGCTCACTTATTCTTTCCTCTTAAACTGACAATTGGTTACCTTGAGCTTTAAGCTTAAAAATGGATTTTGAGCTACACTTTTTCCTCATGAGAGACAATGTTAATATTTTTGCAAGGTTGACATGGAGCCATGCTTCTGCTCTTGAATGTATATTCTGTGTTGAGTATCCAAAACCTGTAATTTTTCATCATAATGCTTAGTTTCTACATAGGTTTGGGAGGTTCGGCAAAATGGGCGTAAACTGTCTGAACGAGTTAGAGAGTTTTTACGGCCCTGTTTGCCGAATTTCCCAAACCAGAAAATCATATACTCTTAACAGTGGTAAACAGTTACCAAAACTTTAAAATATTGCACACTCAAATTAAAACTCAGATATAACAGCTGTCACATGATCGCAAAATCCAATATAATTCCCGCAGTTCTGGAACGCCTCCAGAGCTTACCTGTTGGCCACTACCTTGATGTCCGCACATACAAGCGCAACCGTTATGTGTTTTTTGTAAAGAAAAATGAAGATAGTTTTCTGATTATTGAAAACGGCTTCTTTCAGGACCGCTTTGAAGACGTGCCCTTTAAAAAAATAAAAAAACTCTTTAAAACTCTTCTTAAAAAAGAGTTTCCCCGAAGCACCAAAATCAGGGTATATAATATGGGGGAATTTGATGAACAAACAGCTGATAATGTTGAACGAAAAATACTATGATCATAACTGTCTTAAAAAATCCACACGACACACAAACATTTACTATAAATTTCAGCCCCTTATACAAACTCTTGCTCAATAAGTACAATTCATATTATAGTAAAAAACAATTTGGTGCTTGTTTGCTTTTTTGCATACCTGTTGATCGTAAGCCACTTGATTCAATGTAAGCAAAGGGAGACAGTTACCCAAATTTTAACTTTTTGCCTTCTTCCCATATTAACTTCACAGGACCGCCATGAAAAATCACAATATCAGCATTACAGATGAGCTCAAGGAAACAGACAAAAAAATAGCCTCACTCATTGATAAAAGATCAAGGCTTTTGAGCAGAATCTCACAGATCAGACAGCAGAAAAAGACAAGTCTGACAGATGCATCCTTAGAAAAAGAACTGTGGAAAGTCTGGAAAGAAGAGATGAAAAAATCTAACCAGAGTATTGTACGCCAGCTTTTCACCATACTTAACAGCCTTGGCTACTCCAGAGCTGAAAAAGGATCATCAGACAAACCCTTTTGCCTGTATCCGCCAAACACTGCGGTTAACTTGAATCTTCCGGCTCCGGGATCTGTTGCCCAGTCCCATCATGCAGCTTTTCTATCCATGTTTGATCAAAATAAGCTCGAGCTGGAGAATTTCATTCTCAATGATCACATAATTGAGCTTATTAAGCTTGCAAACCAATGTGGTGCCAGTCTTTCCTGGAGTGACAGCATCCTTACCAGTCAGGGAAATCACAGTCTTGGCCTGGATGGACAGAATCTGTTCATCAACCACAGCCTCTTTAACTTTTACCTGTTTCTCTGTCTGGCCATAGGTGATGCCAACAGGATCAAGTTTAACAGTTCAGCCCAGCTTAAAACCGTAAACCTCAAACACTTGCAGGATTTTCTGCCCCAACTTGGAGCACGTCTGAGTTCCATTGAACCGGGAAGCTATTCTTTGCCGGTCAGACTTGAATCAGGAGCTCCTCTGCCTAAGGAAATATCCATTCCAGACCAGTTAGACCCTGAATTTGTCAAAGCACTGATTTTGGCTGCTCCTTCCTTTGAAGAAGGATTGACCATCCGTTGCAATTTTTTCAACGACAAAGGGTTTGCTGACCTTTTTTCAACCATGAAAAATACCGGCATTAATTTGAAAGTTAACGACAATTCTGTTGAAATTCATCCATCCAGACCTGACTTGAGCCAAATAACTATCCCGGCAGACCCTGTATTGTCCGGTTTTTTGCTGGGCATGGCCGGCCTGAGCCGGGGACAGACTGTCCTTGCAGGGCACTGGCAGCGAAAATCTTTAGCGTCCCTGGAAGTACTTCAAGTTCTTGAACAATGCGGAATAAAAACAAATATTTCATCTGACAGAATAAGCGCCAAATCCGCAGAGCCGGTTACAGCGGGTTTTTTTGATCTTACTGACTATTCAAGCATCATGCCCCTGGCCTTCAGCCTTTGTCTTAGCTCATCTAAGGCTGCACAAACAGAAATCCTCATGCCCACGGAAACTATAGACTATGATATTGCGGTGGAAATCTTGGACCAGACTGGTTATGATTTTGAAGCCCACAAAAGGGGTATGAGAGTATTTTCCCAAAAGAAAAAAACCAAGAGTGATCCATGGAACAGCCCTGATCCTTACTGGACTCTTGGCTATTGTCTTTTATCTTTCAGAAATAAAGGTATCTGTCTGGCCAATCCTGGAAAAATAACCTCCATCTGGCCGGGCTTCTGGAGAATATTCACCAATCTAACAGGCAAAAGAGAAGAAATTAATGATCATAGAGGAGATATAAATGACAAACCTGCCCACAGAAGAATCCGCACCTGATGAAATAGAACTGATCAAAAAAAAGATGGAAGATTTTCTAAACCAGAAAAAGGAATGCCAGAAAAGAGTCAGAAAACTCATGGCTGCTGAAGACCCTTCCCAAGGCATATTTCATAACCAGGAGATATTTGCCCTGCAACAGGACAGCCTGCGCTTGGAGGTGGAAGCTGAATTCTGCCGGAAAAAGATTAATCGTCTATCCCTGGGATATGAAAGCTGATAAATTACATTCCAACAAGAACTAAACCTCAGGGAGGAAAGGTGAGCCTTAATCTTACTCAGAAAATTATAAAACAGCATTTGATATATGGTGACATGAAACCGGGACTGGAAATCGGGCTGAAAATTGATCAGACTTTAACCCAGGACGCCACAGGTACAATGGCCTACCTGCAATGGGAAGCCATTGGACTGCCTAAGGTTAAAACAGAACTTTCAGTTAGTTATGTGGACCATAACACGCTGCAAATGGGATTCAAAAACCCTGACGACCACAAATACCTGCAAAGCGTGGCTGCGAGATACGGCATTGTTTTTTCTCCTGCAGGCACAGGAATATGTCATCAACTGCACCTGGAAAACTTTGCAGTTCCAGGCAGAACTCTTATTGGATCAGACAGTCATACTCCCACAGCTGGCGGAGTAGGTTCTTTGGCTATTGGGGCTGGAGGTCTTTCTGTAGCCTTGGCCATGGCAGGAGAACCTTATGTTCTCAATATGCCGGGAGTGGTCCGGGTCTTTCTTGAAGGAAAACTTCAGGGACATGCCAGTGCCAAGGATGTGATCCTTTACATTCTTAAAGAACTCAGTGTTAAGGGCGGCACAGGCAAGGTAATGGAATACACAGGTCCTGGAGTAGAGGACCTGTCTGTACCTGAAAGAGCCACCA
This sequence comes from Desulfonatronovibrio sp., assembly GCA_003558575.1. Classification (GTDB taxonomy): domain Bacteria; phylum Desulfobacterota; class Desulfovibrionia; order Desulfovibrionales; family Desulfonatronovibrionaceae; genus Desulfonatronovibrio. The sequence goes on along the minus strand of PWPY01000042.1, from coordinate 3,388 downwards.
TAACCAATATGGGCGCTGAACTCGGTGCCACAACTTCTATCTTCCCGTCTGACAATACCACAAAAGAATTTCTCAGGATAATGGGCAGGGAAAGGGACTTCACTTCATTAGGGCCAGATCCGGGTGCTTCCTATGATGAAGAGATCAAAATAAATCTTTCAGAAATCAAGCCCATGGCTGCCCAGCCTCACATGCCTGATATAGGAATTGAAATAAGCAAAATCTCAGGGCTTAAAGTTGATCAGGTTGCCATAGGTTCATGTACCAATTCATCATACTCAGACCTTAAAATCACTGCTCAGATCCTTAAAGGGAAAAAAGTAAGCTTAGATACTGACCTCATGATTTCGCCAGGTTCCAAGCAGGTTCTGAAAATGCTTGCAAGAGAAAACCTGCTGGAAGATATCCTGGACAGTGGAGCAAGGCTTCTGGAATGTTCCTGCGGACCATGCATTGGGATGGGTGGATCGCCCATTTCCAAAGGGGTAAGTGCCAGGACTTTCAACCGGAATTTCGAAGGCAGAAGCGGCACCCAGGATGCTGGTGTTTACCTTGTAAGCCCGGTTACTGCAGCTCGTTGTGCTATTAATGGAAAATTTACTGACCCGGACACCTGGGGACAACCACTGCCAAGACCAAAGCTTCCTGAAAATCCCCCTTCCATCAGAAACCTTTTTATATTCCCGGAAGAAAAGAGTGATGCTCAAATTTACAGGGGACCAAATATTGTACCCCTGCCCCGGTTCGAACTATTACCTGAAAAATTAGAACTGCCTGTTTCAATCAAATGCGGGGACAATATCTCCACCGATCATATACTTCCTGGAGGAGCGGAAATAACAGCCCTGCGCTCAAACATTCCTGCCATCAGCGAGTATATCTTTTCCAGGATTGATAAAGAATTTATCACCAGAATCAAAAAGTCAGGACAGGGGATCATTCTTGGCGGGGATAATTATGGTCAGGGCTCCAGCAGGGAACATGCTGCATTAGGTCCAAGATATCTGGGAGTAAAAGTTGTTCTGGTAAAATCCTTTGCCAGAATACACAGGGCCAACCTGGTAAACTTCGGCATCCTTCCCCTGACCCTGACAAACCCATCAGATTACGAACTCATAGGCCAGGATGACCAGTTGAGCATTGATACATCAACACTGTCACCAGGAGAGACCACAAATATAGAGACTGCCTTTGGAAAACATATCCAGGTGAAAAACGATTTGACTGCCAGTGAGTTGGCTATTATCAAGGCAGGTGGTCTGCTAAACTATGTCAAGAATAAAAAAATAAAATAAAAATGGTAATTTTTCAGCAAGATCGAATAAGAATCCCTGGACCCCGGATCAAAGCCTGTCCCGGACCTTGATCCGGGATCCGGGGTGACGGTTAAAACAGGTATTTGCCCTTTTCCGTCAATCCGGCGAAAGCCGGAATCCAGTGTATTTTTGTCTTATACCATATACGGTGAATAGTTACTAAAATTCTACATAGAGGATAATCATGTTAGATGTTTTAAGAGATAATGCCCAGTCGTGGATTGTGAAAGTTTTGTTCGCAGCCATTGTTATTGTTTTTGTATTCTGGGGTGTTGGCAGTTTTACTGGAGATAGAGACGGCGTCCTGGCCGTAGTCAACGACAAACCCATAAAGATTAACGATTTCGTAAGGGCCTATGAAACTACTGTTCAGTCCATCAGGGAACAAAATCCAGACGTAACTACTGATGATTTGCGGGAAATGCAGTTCAAGCAGCAGATCTTCAATCAACTGCTCAATGCGGAACTGCTCCAGCAGAAAGCTCAGAAATTAGGATTGAGCGTATCAGCTTCTGAGCTGCAGCAGGAAATTTTAAGTCTCCCTGCCTTTTTAACTGAGGATAACCGGTTTGATCCCCAGCTCTATGAAGGAATACTTCGTTCTCACCGCCTTACTCCGGCCCAGTTTGAAAGGGATTTTCAGCAGAACATGCTCCTGCAGAAAATGGAAAACTATATTTCTCTTCCAGCAAGACCCAATGAAGAAGAAGTGGCTGAATTCTATAACTATATAAGATCTCAGGCCAAAGTAGACTATCTTAAAATTTCCTGGGAAGATTTTCAGGACAGGATTTCTATTCAAGAAGATGAAATACAGCAGTTTTATCAGGAAAACCAGTCCAGATTCAAGGTTCCGGAGCAGATAAGAATAGCCTATATCGAGCTGACCCCCAGGAGACTCGCTCCAATGCAGGATGTTTCCAGCGAAGAAATTGAGGCTTACTACCATGCTAATATTGATGACTTCAGCAGGGATGAACAAGTCGCAGCAAGACATATCCTCATTGCAGTGGATCAGGATGCTCCTCAGGAAGAAAAAGACCAGGCTCTTGCCTCCATAAAAGAAATTAAAGCCAGACTTGACCAGGGTGCTGATTTTGACGCCCTTGCCTCAGAACATTCTGACTGCCCCAGTGCAGCTGATGGCGGAGATCTGGGGAAATTTGGACGTGGCCAGATGGTTCCTGAATTTGAAGAAGCTGCTTTTTCCTTAGAGTCAGGCGCTGTGAGTGACCCTGTGCAGACCCAGTTTGGATGGCATTTAATCAAGGTTGAAGAAAACATCCCAGCCGGCAGGATGGAGCTTGATCAGGTCAGAAGCAGGATTCGCATGAACATCGGAGAAGAAAAGGCCATGTATCAATTGTCAGACACCATGGACGATATCCTGGAAGTTATCATTACTGGAGGAGATCTTGATGAGGCTGTGCAGAGCCTTAACCTTGAAGCCAGGACAACAGACTTTTTTACAAGGCAGGATGGACCTGTTGAAATTAATTTGCCCACCACAGCTATTAATCAACTTTTTGACATGGTTGTAGGTGAGACCACAGAAACTCCTGTCATGGTGGAAAATGGATATATATTTGCTGAAAAGATTGATGTCAGGAAGGCTGCTGTAAAAGATATAGAAGAAGTAACCTCTGAAATAACCACAGCCCTTACTAAGCAGAAGGCCTCAGACATGGCCAGAGAAAGGGCCCAGGAATACCTTGAAGTTGTTGTAGAAGGAGAGCTCTCTCAGGAACAGCAAGAAGAGATCACAACCAGCAGACCCTTTGACAGACAGGGCTTTATACCCGAGTTGGGAATGTCACCTGAATTGGCCATGGCCGCCTTTGCTGCTCAGGAAGGACAGTGGCTGGACCGGGTATTCAATATCAATGATGGTTATATTGTAGCAAGGGTAGCCGAACACATTCTTCCACCAGAAGAGGAATTTGAGGCTGAAAAACATTACTGGATTGAATCATACGCGGAGATGCAGAAACAGCAGGTGTTTCAGTCTTTTATTACCATGCTGCGTAATCAGGCCAAAATAAGAATATACAGATCTGACATAATTGAGAACT
>PWPY01000357.1 GCA_003558575.1 Desulfonatronovibrio sp. | reverse complement strand
CGGATGCGGTAAAACCATGCTGGCCCTTTCCATCCTGGGCCTGATTCCATCTCCACCAGGAAAAATTACTTCCGGCAAGGTAATCTTTGCCGGCAAAGATCTGACCAGATTACCTGAAAAAGAACTCCGTTCCATACGGGGCAACGATATCTCCATGATTTTCCAGGAACCCATGTCAGCTCTCAACCCAGTGTTTAAGGTCGGAGCGCAGATCAGCGAGACACTTATCCACCATAAAAAGCTGAACAAAGATGAGGCTAAAGGGCAAACCATAAAATTGCTGAAGATGGTGGGCATACCTGCTCCAGAAAGACGTTTTAATGATTTTCCGCACCAGTTAAGTGGAGGAATGCGCCAGAGGATAATAATTGCAATGGCTTTGGCATGTTCCCCTAAGATCATCCTGGCGGATGAGCCAACAACTGCTCTGGATGTAACCATTCAGGCCCAGATCCTGGATCTGCTCCATGAACTTCAGGAAAAAAGTAAAACTTCTACAATTCTTATCACCCATGACCTGGGAGTAGTCGCTCAGGTCTGCTCTGCCATGGCAGTCATGTATTCTGGAAGGATCGTGGAATGTGGAAATGTAAAAGACATATTGAGTGATCCTGGCCACCCTTATACTAAAGGGCTTCTGGCATCATTACCCCGATTGGACAGAAATGATGATTTAAACCCAATCCCCGGCACTGTTCCTGAAATAAATAATCTGCCTCAAGGCTGTCACTTTCACCCCAGGTGTCCCCAAAAGATGGATATCTGTTCCAGACAAGATCCCCCTGTAAAGGAACTTCGATCAAAAATCAGGTGCTGGTTGTATCATGACTGATAATATCTACTTGTCTTTTAAGAATGTAAGCAAGGCTTTCCCTGTAAAGACCGGCACATGGATAAAAAAAACAGCCTGGCTCAAGGCGGTTGATCGGGTAAGCCTTGATCTGAAAAAAGGCGAAACTATGGGCCTTGTGGGTGAATCAGGGTGCGGCAAGTCAACTCTTGGAAAAATTGCCTGTGGCCTTGAAAAGATAAGTCAGGGAACAGTAATCCTGGACGGAGAAGAAGTAGGATCATCTACAGATTTGCTCAAAAGCAGGAAAATACAGATGATATTTCAGGATCCGTTTTCATCCCTGAACCCGAGACAGAAAATAGAAAATATTATTTCAGAACCCTTGAAAATCCATAAGTTTGGGTCAAGGGCTGATATTCGTCACAAAGTCATTGAGCTGCTTGATAAGGTTGGTTTGTCTCAAAGCCATACGTCTCGATACGCTCATGAGTTCAGCGGTGGCCAGAGACAAAGGATTGCCATTGCCAGAGCCATTGCCTTAGACCCGGACATGGTTATCTGCGACGAACCTGTTTCAGCACTTGATGTTTCTGTTCAGGCCCAGATACTTAAACTTTTAAAAAAACTTCAGAAAGACTTAAATCTTTCCTATATGTTTATCTCCCATGATCTTTCTGTAGTTAAATATCTCTGTTCCAGGGTCGCAGTAATGTATCTTGGTCAACTAATGGAGACAGCAGATAAAAATGATCTTTATAACAACCCTTGTCATCCTTATACCAAAGCCCTGCTGGCTTCAATTCCCATTCCAGATCCCGAAATAAAAAGCAGGTCTTTAATAACAAGCTCAGAACCTCCCAACCCTCTTGATCCTCCACAAGGCTGCTACTTTCACCCCAGATGCCCGGAAAAAATGGATATCTGTGATCAAAAAAAGCCTAAATGGACCGAAATATCATCAGGACAATCAGTAAGGTGTTTTTTATATGAATAAACCAGAAATTCTGGCTCCAGCAGGAAATAAACTTTCTTTTCTTGCTGCATTGGCTTCAGGTGCTGATGCTGTATACTGCGGATTGAAACATTTTTCAGCCCGCATGGAAGCCGACAACTTTTCCATTTCAGAAATCTGCAGTCTGACTGAATTGGCCAGATCTAAAAACTGCAAAGTGTATGTTGCCTTAAATACCCTTATTAAACCTGATGAACCTGATAAAGTCGGCAGACTTCTCCATAGACTCAATCACCAGGCAGGTCCTGACGCCCTGATCTTTTCTGATCCCGGCATGATTGATATTGCCAGCCAGGTTGGAGTTACGAGTGAACTCCATTTGTCAACTCTTGGAAACTTCCATTCTATATCAGGATTGAATCATCTGAAAAAACTTGGTGTTTCAAGAGTTGTCCTGCCCAGAGAACTGAATATTGATGAGATCAGACAAATTGCCCAGCCGGAAATACTTGATCTGGAAGTATTTGTTCATGGGGCTCTTTGTTACGGCATTTCAGGTCGTTGCTACTGGAGCAGTTTTCTTGGAGGCAAAAGCGGCCTCAGAGGCAGATGTGTCCAGCCCTGCAGGCGTGTATATACATACAAAGGTTCCAAAGGAACTTACTTTTCATGTCAGGATCTGGGGCTTGATATATTAGCCAAAACTCTTATTGGAATTCCTGGGTTACGCGCCTGGAAAATCGAGGGACGGAAAAAAGGGCCGCATTACGTCTTTTACACGTCAAAAGCCTACCAGATTTTACGGGATAATCCGGACAGCACAAAGGCCAAGAAAGAGGCTGTAGAGCTGCTCAACCTTGCCCTTGGTCGCAAATTTACCCACTATAACTTCCTTCCCCAAAGGCCATTTATTCCCATTGACCCAAAAAATGAACCAGCCTCGGGCAGATTCTCAGGAAAAACCAAGGGCGGACAAAAGGATATTTTTATTACTCCCTGGTATCCTCTTATTCCCGGTGATCTTTTGAGGATAGGTTACGAAGGAGATCCCGGGCATAAGGTAATAAAAATCAGAAAACCTGTGCCAGCAAAAGGAAAATTCAATCTCCCACCCGGATGCAGGCATGGACTCCCTGTCTTTCTCATTGACCGACAGGAGAAAGAGCTCATGGACATGATAAAGATCCTGGAGAAAAAACTCCCTGCAGCTGACCAGCATACGCAAAAGAGTTCATTTTCCTATAACCCGGCTGCTTCAATACACAAAAAGATTACGCCTGTTTTTCTTGATGTGTATCGCTATCCTCCCAAGATTAAAAATCCCATTGGGCTGCAATTGAGTTTATCACCTGTCATCCGTCCCAAGCTTGCTCCTTTTAAAAACAACTGGTATTTTTTGCCTCCTGTTATCTGGCCTGGAGCTGAGGAGAAATGGAAGGAACTTATCACTTATCTTCAGGATAAAGGCGCTTCTAATTTTGTCCTGGGATCTCCATGGCAGATGGGTTTATTTAATCAATCTAAAAAGCTTAATCTCTGGGCTGGGCCGTATTGTAACGTAGCCAACCAGGCCCATATAAAGATCCTCAAAGAAATGGGAATCAAAGGAACAATCCTCAGTCCGGAACTATCAAGACATGACCTTCTAACCCTGGCCGGTTCATCATGTATGCCCACAGGAATAATTACCAAGGGACTGTGGCCTGTTTGCGTATCAAGGACCTTTGCCAGTCAGGCCAGACCCATTGCAGTATTTGAAAGTCCAAAACGAGAAACATTCTGGACCAGCCAGCACGATGAAAATTACTATACATTTCCCAACTGGGAAATAAATCTTACAGAACATGAAAAAGAGCTTTCCCAGGCTGGTTTCTCATTATTCCTGAATATGAAAGAACCTTTGCCCAAAAAAATGGAACTCAAAAAACGCCCCGGTCTATGGAACTGGGAACAGGGATTATTGTAATCAACACATCCATTGGACGCAGATTAGCGCATTGTTATTCTGGACAACTCTGAAGCATTGGCAAGAAAAGTTTTACAAACAACCGTATTTTGGATAATGTTAGATGTCTTTTGTTGTATGGTTTTATTTTTTACATCTAATCATCTCTGTCTATTGACTTTTTGTTTATGAGTAAGGTTTAGTTACAATCATAGCTTATTATCCAGCTATAATTATTGGTTCATCGACGTTTCATATGGATTTTGAAGCAAGTAAACTGCTCAGTTTTTTATAATCCAAAAGCGGGGCAAACAAATAATTGTGAGCAGCAATTCCACACGAAACGTAGAAGGCCCTAATTTTTTACATTTCTATTATGGAGCACAAAAAAATGCATACAAAAAAAGCCGTTAGAATATGGTCTGTAATTTTTTCCTTAACAACTTTACTTTTAATAGCTGGATGCTCTTCGTCAGATGATCCCGAGGGTGTTGAAACAGATGCAACAAAGACATTTAATCTTTCCATGGCAACATTCTGGCCTTCAACAGCTTTTCAGGTCGCACAGATGCATCAACTCTGGATTGATGAAATTGAAAAAAGAACCCAGGGAAGGGTAAAAATAACACTCCATCCCGGAGAGGTTCTCCTTGGAGCCAGAGAAATATACACTGGTGTTTCTAATGGTGTAGCTGATATTGGGACAACATGTCCTTCTTATACACCCGGCATGTTCCCCCTTACCGAAGCCTTTGAGCTTCCCGGCTATATCAATGCCAATGCAACTTCAGCTTCTGCTACTGCCAATGAAGGGTACAAAAAAATTAAGGATGAACTTGGCAGAGATGAATTCAGTGATGTCAAAGTCCTTTTCTTGTGGGCTACAGGACCGGGCAATATCATGTCCAAGAGACCTGTCAGGACATTGGAAGATATGGGAAGAATGGAAATTCGTGCGGTAGGTGGTACGGTTCCCTCGATTGAAAGTCTTGGAGCAACCACTCACGCTATGCCCATGTCTGAATCCTACCTTGCCCTTGACCAAGGACTGGTTAATGGAATCCTGGCTCCCAATGAAACCCTCAGGGCATTCAGGCTTGCTGAAGTTATTGATTATGTAACCAATACACCTTTCTTATATAATGTAGTTTTCATGAAAGTCATGAATAAGAACGTCTGGAATTCATTGCCTGCTGATATCCAGGAAATATTTGAAGAAATGAATGAAGAATTTGTTATACGTTACGCTCAGATGATGGATGAATTTTCTGAAGACATCCTTGATCAGGCTGTAGAGGAGCAGGGAATAGAAATTATAGATCTCTCAGAGGAGGAAAGACTCAAATGGATTTCCAGAGTCGAGCCTGTAGTCCAGAACTGGATTTCCAGAAGAGAGGCACAGGGACACCCTGCATCAAGAACAGTGGAAATCGTTAGGGAGTTTGATAAAGAATTTTCTGAAAAATATTAATATATTCTAACATTCTAACATTCTAACATATTCCCCGGCCAGGCGATCTTATCACCTGACCGGGGAATTCTTTTGAGGATTTCTCAGTGACGATCCTGGAAAAAACAATCTACACCCTGTCTAAAAAAACTTCCCAGCTTGCCCAGCTCGCCTTAGTGCTGGTTATGTTGGTCATCGTCTCCAATATCCTTTTACGGATATGGTGGAAGCCCTTGCCCGGCAGCTATGAACTGGTAGAAATTCTCGGGGCTGTTATTTTATCCATGGGTATAGCTTACTGCGCTGTAACCAGAGGCCATGTTACCGTCAGTCTCCTGGTAGACAAGCTTTCTTTGAGAAATCAGGCTCTGGTTGACCTTATCACCAGCACTATCTCTCTTATTTTTATCTCCAGCATATGCTGGGGAATCTTCAAGTATGGCAATATGATGCACGCAAGGGGCCTGGAAACATCAATTCTATCCATACCGTTATATCCAGTTTACTATCTGGTGGCATCCGGGTTTGCCATGCTCTCTCTGACAGCATTGCTTGATATCATTAAATCTATCTCCACCTTGCTCAAAAAAAGGAAAAGAAATTGACCCCCCTTCAAATCGGCTGTCTGGCAATTATTTTTGTTTTTATTCTGATAATTGCACGCATGCCAGTGGCGTATGTCATGCTGGTGGTCGGTGTTGCAGGCTATTCACTTCTGATATCTCCAGAAGCAGCATTGTCCATTGCAGCTTCATCAATTTACAACACTTTTGCCTCCTACTCCCTTATTGTAGTGCCTCTTTTCGTTTGGATGGGATATATTGCATACCATGCTGGAATCAGCAGACGCATTTATGATGCGGCATACAAGGTTATAGGCAGTCTGCCTGGCGGACTGGCACTGGCAACCATTGGGGCCAGTACAGCCTTCGGGGCCATCTGCGGTTCCACCACTGCAACTGCCGCAACCATGAGCGCGGTGGCTGTTCCTGAAATGAAGCGATATAAATACTCAAGATCCCTATCTACATCAGTTGTGGCTTCATCAGCTATTCTGGGAGTTATGATCCCGCCCAGCGTAATCTTCATACTTTATGGAATAGCCACTGGTGAATCTATAGCACATCTTTTTCTGGCAGGTATTTTTCCGGGCATTTTACTCATGCTTCTCTTTATGCTGGTCACATCCATCATGGTTATACGCAATCCCAAGCTTGCTCCCCTTGGACCAAAGGTAAAGGTAAAAGAAAAAATAAGGGCTGTACTCAATGGAGGCATTGAGGTCATCATAATTTTCCTTGCGGTCATAGGTGGACTGTTCATGGGCTATTTTACCCCTACTGAAGCTGGAAGTGTAGGTGCTGCAGCCACCCTTGCAGTTGCTGTTGCAAGGAGACAGTTGTCCTGGCAAGGATTCCTGGACTCTCTTCGCGATTCCATCCGCATATCTTCCATGATCATGTTCCTGGTGGCTGCAGCTACTGTTTTTGGAAGATTCCTTGCTGTAACCAATATACCCATGACCATGGCCATGTGGGCAGCGGATCTGCCCATTCATCCCATTGCCGTTCTCGCGGTAATTCTTTTTATATACCTTGTTCTTGGCTGCTTTATTGATGCTCTGGCTCTGATACTGCTTACCATCCCTATATTCTATCCGGTGGTGGTTCAACTGGGATTTGATCCCATATGGTTTGGAGTAGTTATTGTTCTCGTGGTCGGCATGGGGGTCATTACACCACCAGTGGGAGCTAATGTTTATGTTGTGGCGGGAATTGTCAAAGATACTCCTGTTACGACAATATTTCGGGGATCATGGCCCTACCTTCTCACAATCCTTGTCTGTATTGCAATCATGACTGTTTTTCCTCAGATCGCACTTTTTCTGCCTG
>PWPY01000195.1 GCA_003558575.1 Desulfonatronovibrio sp. | reverse complement strand
TGGTAATATCTAAAGACCGGGTCTGCGTGGCTGGACTGCACCCCAAAGATCCTTGGCAAAGTATCAATTATATTCAGTTCTTTTAACTTGAGGAATCCGGCCATAATCGCGGTAATATTTCCAGCATTGCCAATGGGCACAAACATGGCTTTATCCTTCATATCCCAGTCATACCACTGGGCAACCTCAAAAGCATAGCTTTCCTGCCCCAGGATACGCCAGGCGTTCTTGGAGTTCAGCAGGGCCACCCTGAAATTATCAGCTAAGTACTCAACAACTTTCATGCAGTCATCAAAGACACCCGGGAGTTCAATTACTCTGGCACCACTGCCCAGTGGCTGAGATAATTGCTGGCTTGTAACCTTGCCTTGAGGTAAAATGACCACGGATTTAACAGGAGCGCCCACATAGGCACCATAAAGGGCTGCTGAAGCTGAGGTATCTCCAGTAGATGCGCAGATAGTAAGGACCTGATCCCAGTTTTTTTCCCTTATGAGTTTCTTGAGGTATGAGAATGCACAGGCCATTCCCCTGTCTTTAAAAGAAGCACTGGGGTTCTGACCGTCATTTTTAAAGGCAAACTTCTGCCCCAGCTTAGCTTCAAGATGATTACTGGCCGGTATTACAGGAGTATTGCCTTCACCGAGATAAATTATATCTTCTTCCTCAACTACTGGGGCAAGGAGCTCGTAAAATCTGAATATGCCGCAAAGACTTCTTTTTTTGGTAGCTGCTCTTTGATCAAATACTTCCTGCCATTTTTTACCAGAAGTATCTTTCAATCTGTCAAAGGATTCGTCCTGAAGAAGAAATACTCCTGAACACTCGGGACAGGTGTAATGAAGTCTTTCTATTGAGTAATCCTGTCCACATCCAAGGCATTTATACTTCAGTCTGCCTCTTTAATCAGGAAATAAGCTGCTGTTCATAGTAGTTCCATCTTGTGTTAAGAATATCATTTGTAAAAGTTCAGATTTTCCTCACCATATTTTTCTGCTCATTAAAAACCTGAATTCTGCGGTAATATATCAGGTGCCTGTCAGACTCTTATCTTACCTGATGGCAACATCCACCAGTACGCCCAGCAGCAGTATCACTGCCACCAGCCCGTTCAATGTAAAAAAGGACACATTGATTCTTTGAAGATTTTTCGGAGAGATTAATCTGTGCTCGACTATTAACACAACAGAAACAATAAACCAGGCCAGATAAAACGGCCACCCGGCATTTGCCGTCACCCCTGCAATACCGAAAAATAAAATAGTGTTTATATGACAGAATCCTGACAGGGCAAAGGCTGTATCAAGACCAAATCTGGAGGGCAGGGAAAATAATTTTTTTTCTTCATCAAAACTCACATCCTGGCTGGCATACAGGATATCGAAACCCGCCACCCAGAACATTACCCCCAAAAACAGCAAAAATGGCGTCAACGCAAATACCGGCTCATATGCAATCCATCCGGCTATTGGGGACAGGCCCAAAACTGAGCCCAGATAAAAATGGCACAGGCTGGTAAATCTTTTGGTAAAGCTGTAAAAAGCTGACCAGACTAAGGCCAGAAAGGAGAGATAAAAACACAGTGTATTTAGAAAAGCACATGAAACAACAAAAATGCCTGCGCAGACAGCAAGAAAGACATAGGCATCCTTAACAGTGATTTCACCTGTTACCAATGGCCTGTTACTGGTTCTCTTGTTCTCCCTGTCATAATCAATGTCCACAATACGGTTGAAAGTCATGGCAAAGGAACGAACAGCCACCATGGCAATACTCAGGAATATGAATACCCGCCATCCAGGCCAACCCTGTGCCGACCAGAATCCACCCATATATGCAAAAGGCAGAGCAAAAACAGAATGCTCAAGCTTGATCATCCTGGCCCAGATCTTTGCCTTTCCAACTAATTCAAAACTCATGATTATCCCTATCTAGTTTCCATCCGGAAAGTCTTTCTTTCCGGATGTTGAAGCTGCTGGTTTTCTCTCCGGAAACGAGTATTTTTTTATTTTGGCAAGGAAATCAATCAATTATGAAGAGGCGTATCTTAATACGTTGACGAATAATTGTGCAGATTGACGCCGCCAAAAGGAAAAAGAGCCGTTTCCGGATGAAAACTATCTAAACAGTTAGCTTCAAAAACCTTTTCTTCCCGACCTTAATAACATACTCACCTGTCCCAAAAATATGCTCAGGATCAGATATCTTTTCCCCGTCGTGAATACCAACAGCATTCTGTTTGCACAGCCTCTTTGCTTCACCCTTAGAGGCACACAGGCCGCTTTCCAGCAGAATATCTGCCAGACTCTTATCAGGAGATCCCTTGAATTCCGGCATATCTTGAGGCAGATTATGCATGCTGAAAACCTGATTAAAATTTTCTCTTTCTCTTTTTCCTGCTTCAGAACCATGAAAGCGGGCAGTAATCTCCTGGGCAAAATTCTCTTTGCAGACTTTGGGATGAAGTTTACCACTTTCAACATCATTTTTTAATTTTTTCACTTCATCCATGCTCAAATCAGATAAAAGCTCATAATAGCGCCACATGAGTTCATCAGATATTGACATGAGTTTGCCGAACATATCTGCAGAAGGCTCCTCAATTCCAATATAGTTGCCAAGAGACTTGCTCATCTTCTGAACGCCATCTGTACCTTCCAGGATTGGCATTGTAAGAATCACCTGGGGTTCTTGCTGATATTCCCTCTGAAGCACTCTTCCCATGAGCAGATTAAATTTCTGATCAGTACCTCCAAGCTCTACATCCGCCTCAAGCATGACCGAATCATACCCCTGAACTAAGGGATAAAGAAATTCGTGTATGGCTATAGGTCTGTTTTCCTTGTATCTCTTTTCAAAGTCATCACGCTCCATCATTCTGGCAACAGTATACCTGGAGCAGAGATCGATAAAATCAGCAGCACCAAATTTATCCATCCAGGCTGAGTTAAATGCAAGCTCTGTTTTTTCTGGATCTAAAATTTTAAAAATCTGGCGCTTATATGTTTCAGCGTTTTGTATAACCTGCTCTCTGGTAAGTTTTTTCCTGGTCTCGGATTTCCCAGAGGGATCACCGATCATCCCAGTAAAATCACCTATGAGAAAAATAACTGTGTGGCCCAAATCCTGAAAATGTTTTAATTTTTGAATCAGTACAGTATGGCCCAGATGCAGATCAGGAGCAGTGGGGTCAAAACCTGCCTTGATGCGCAGAGTCTTTTTCTTGGCCAGCTTTCCCCGTAGCTCTTTTTCATCAATTATTTCAAAAGCTCCGCGCTTGACAAGATCAATTTGACTTTCCAGATCAAATTTCATTTTCTTATTTCTCCTGTCTTCCATTTATTATTTGGCATAACCTACTGCTCTTTTCTCTCTGATTACAGTCACTTTGATCTGGCCTGGATAGGTCATATTTTCTTCAATTTTTTTGGCTATATCCTTGCACAAAAGGTGAGTCTTATCGTCATCAATCTGATCACAGTCAACCATGACCCTGACTTCACGTCCTGCCTGTATGGCAAAGGATCTGTTGACACCGTCAAAGCCTGTAGCAATTTTTTCCAGTTCCTCTAAGCGATTGACATAATTTTCAAGAAGCTCTTTCCTGGCTCCAGGTCTGGCCCCGGATAATCCATCCGCAGCCTGCACAAGAACCGCCAGAACACTTGCGGGGGCAACATCTTCATGATGAGCTGCAATGGCGTGGACAATCTCTTTGGATTCGTTATGCTTTTTGGCAAGATCAGCTCCAATGACCGCATGAGGGCCTTCAACTTCATGATCCACAGCCTTACCAAGATCATGGAGCAAACCTGCTCTCTTGGCCTTTTTTTGATCAATACCCAGTTCCGCAGCCATAATGCCGCACAAAAATGCAACCTCAATGGAGTGCTGGAGAACATTCTGGGAAAAACTGGTCCTGTAGTGAAGATGTCCGAGAAGTCTTATCAGCTCTGGATGAATTCCGTGAACACCAACGTCAAATGTTGACTGTTCACCAATTTCTCTTAACTTGACATCCATTTCCTGCCTGACTTTTTCCACAATATCTTCAATCCTGGCCGGGTGGATTCTTCCATCACTAATGAGCCTTTCCAAGCTCTGTTTTGCTACTTCCCTTCTCAAAGGACTGTAAGCTGAAAGAACTACCGTCTCAGGGGTATCATCGATGATCAGATCCACTCCGGTTGCTGCCTCTATAGCTCTTATATTTCTCCCCTCTCGGCCAATAATTCTGCCCTTCATGTCTTCGCTCGGAAGTTCTACTGTAGAGACAGTGTGCTCAGAAACATAATCACCAGCATAGCGCTGAATTGACAGGGCCAGAATTTCTTTGGATTTTTTGGATGCTGACTCCTGGGCTTCCATCTCTATCTGACGGATCATTTTGGCGGCTTCATGTCTTGTCTTACTTTCAATATCAGCTATCAGCCTTGATTTAGCCTCATCTCTGGTCAGTCCTGAAACTTCTTCCAGTTTTATAGTTTCCTGCTCAATCAATGTCTTTAAATGCTGCTCTTTACCTTCCACTGCCCTTTCCTGCTTAGCAACTCTGTTTTCCCAGGCAACCGCCTCACTTTCCTTCTGGGCTACCCTTTCTAACTTTTTCTCAAGGCGCTCTTCTTTTTCCTGCAGCCTTTGTTCCTGCTTTTTAAGCTCTTTTTCACGATCTCTGACCTCTTCTTCCAGTTCTTTTTTTTGCTTGAATATTTCATCTTTGGCCTGAAGCAGAAGCTCTTTTTTCTGGGCAGATGCTTCTTTTCTTGCTTCCTCCAGAATTCTACTGGCAAGTTTCTGGTTATCGCGCATTTCCTTGTTAATAAAATATTTCTGCGCTGCAAAACCAATTACAGCTCCAATACCCAGAGCTATAAAGGCTGTTATTATAACTGCGCTCCACATGGCTTACTCCTTTTTATATGTTATTTTCTCCCAACGGATCTAAGATTAAAACCGTTGCAAAAGAAATTGATAAAGACAACATGATTTCAATTTTTCAAGATCACCCCAAGCAGGAAGTCTTTACTTCATTGAGTTGCAGATGAAAGCATATTGATTTCCCACAGCGACGGAGAGCCAGGGGCAGTCACACCCAGGCCATATGTGATACATGCACATAGCCGTCTGAACTAATGAGAAGCATAAATCAATCAAGAAATTTATTGATTGCTCATCCTGACAGATGAATAAAGTCTATTTTGAGTATTAATTCGCAATGGTAAGCCTGAGCTGTGTAGGATATCCAAAATCTGATTGAATACCAGATATGGAGTATTACTTTATAGGGAGAGTGGGGATGACTTTTGAAATTTTCCCGGCAAGCCGTGTGGGAATTTATTTTGAACCTCGTAAGTATAAGTGGGCGCCAAAGCGATTCCTTCAGGCTCCCCCGATAAAATCGGGGTCTGCACACCAGAACCGCACAGCGGCTCCCATGAGGTTAGTGTTGGCTCAAAATAAATTGCCTTCATCACGCACCTGCCAGGAATATTTTCAATAAATACATATCTGTTTCAATCACTTTTTGTTTCAAGTTGATCTATTTTTTCCAGAAGCTTATTTGCTTTATGTTGAAAGTCATCTAACTTCTGTTCAGACTGCAGATAATCATCAGCCAGGCTAAGTAATAAAAAAACAAGAATCCTTTCTTTACTTAGCGCACTACCCCTTTCCTCAAGCTCTGCAAAGCGTTCTTCAAGCAATTTGCTTGCCTGATTAACCCTTTCAGGACTCGCATCTGTCTTAAATGTTAAATCAAGCCCTAAAATCTTTTTACTGTATTCAGGCATCAGGATGAAATTTCAGCGTCAATCTTGGTTAGAAGGGCATTCACCTTCTCAGACACAAGCATATTTTTCTGACGCTCTTCTTCCAATTCTTTTTTTAATGACTGATTCTCCTGTTCAAGCAAGCTTTTGAGTTCCAGGAGATCATCAATCTTTTTGGATAGTTGTTCTATTGCTTCCATTTTTTTTACAAATTAGATTTATTTTGTTTTTTTTTCAAGGGATTTTTTCCCAGGAGATTCTTCTGCTTTTGCCTCGCTATTGCTAAGGAGTCTTCCGGAACATCAACAGTGATGGTAGAACCAGCTCCGACCATACTCCAGCTTTTTACAGTCACCGGAGCAACTAATGCCGTGTTGCTTCCTATAAAAACATTTTTTTCAATAATTGTCTTATGTTTTTTCTGCCCGTCATAGTTACAGGTAATTGTACCAGCTCCAATATTCACGCTTTCCTTTAAGTCTGCGTCACCAATATATGAAAGATGATTCACCTTACTATTAATACCTATCCTGGAATTTTTTATTTCAACAAAATTACCGACTTTGCCCCCACCCTCAAGCACTGATCCTGGTCGAAGTCTGGCAAAGGGTCCTATTGAGCATCCCTTTCCAATGCGGGAATTATGTATGTGCGAAAATGATAAAATATTGCTGCATTTAATTTCACTATTCTCAATGTAGCAGTGGGAATCTATTGTTGTTCCTTCGCCTATCAGGGACTGTCCGTATACTTCACAAGGACCGCATATATCAGCGCCAGGCTCGATAACAACTTCAGGTCCAATTCTGATCTGATCAGAGTTACGCAATGTCACCCCTTGTTCAAAATGAAAGTTTACATTTTTTTTTCTGAGAAATTCCTCTTGCTCACATAACTCCCTGGGGCTGTTTATTCCCAGAAGTTCTGAACAATCGCCTGCGCATATCGCGGAAAATATTAACCCTGCATCATATGCAAGGGAAATCAATTGTGTAATATATATTTCATTCTGTTTATTATTTTGGTCAAGTCGAAAAAGGATATCTTCCAGCGCATCAACCTTAAAGGCGTAAACACCTGAATTTATCTCTCCACTGAATGAACCATGAAGGTCAGTGCAGTAATCTTTAGCTTCAATTACACTCATTACTCTGCCGCTGCCATCCCTGACTATTCGACCATAATTCTGAGGGTCATCCAGCTTCAAAGTCAGGAGGCCACCGTCAGCATTGGAAGCCTTTACGCTATCTATCAGCATCTGGATATGTTCTTCAGTAACAAGAGGGGTGTCTCCGTTGGCAACAACAAGCCATTGTAC
>PWPY01000274.1 GCA_003558575.1 Desulfonatronovibrio sp. | reverse complement strand
CGAGAACACAATGAAAATTAACTTCAAATCAATGGCAAAAATTGGTTTGGGTATTCGCCAAGCAAGAATGGCTAACGAACTCGTTGGTTCTTATAGTAATAACAGATTAAGACAAAGAAGGGTTGCCACCGCAATGCAACTTGGTTTATACGCCATTGGAATCGCCAAATTCGGTGTGTTTGGTGCCACCTACGCAATAGGTGACTTGGGATATAGAACTATAATGCACAACATCGAAATAGGTAAGAAAAACCGAGAGGCAGAGCATTTAAGAGAAATATCTGGTATTTCAAGTAGGAAAATGTCGAGAACCGACGGTGGTTATTTGTGATCAAGATAATTATAGACGGAGAAGAAGTAAAAGCCTCGCAAGGCGCGTCAACATTAGACAAAATAACTTATGATTTAGATGAGGGTCAATTTAGTATTCGATACACAGAAAGAGAAGACCCTTATCCGATGTATTCTGTTGTTGATTTTAGAAACGCAGAAACCAACGCAATAGTTAAAAGTATGAGATTGTCGTATGATAACGTTCAATTAGTCAGTAAAAACCCCAAACTATTCACACACAACATAGGTGTCATTGAACACACAAAAATGTTAGAATTGTTTTGGATAGAAGGTAAAAGGTTTTTACAACCGATAGGGGATGATTACCCAGAATACAGTTTACTTGACGTTACACAACAACTACTTGACACAACGCCGCTTTTGCTTGTTGGTCAGTCTAACGCAAACTTTGGTATACCACCAGCGTTATCGGCAATCCTCGATAGCGTTAAGTCTCCAGAATTCACATTTAAAGACCAAAACTTGCGCGAGGCGTTAAATGACGTTTTCAGTGTAATTGACGCCAAACCAAGGTTAAATAGATTTGGCCAACTTCAAATAGATTTCTTTAACGAACTTGGGGAAGAAATCACGGAGATTAGAACGACTAAACTTGACAGAGAACAAGATATTAACGAATACGCGACAAACTTAATTTCTTCTACAATAAACCCCGTGCCATCAAAAAATATTGCCGACTTTGACGGCGGAAACGTTATTTTCCCTTCTGACAATGATTACATATCTTTGCGTAGCCAAAACTACATTTACGATGATTTACAATCATTTATTCCTACTCCAACAAGGATTTATGATATTAAACACGTTTATATTATACCAGAATTTATTGTAAGAGCAAGAATTGGTGCCGCTCCGCCAGAATTTCAATACTTTGCATACCTTAATTATGTAGAGAGTGGCAGAGAATCCGCGTCTTATGAAGAATATAAAGTCGATTGCACTTCGAGAGTTGTAGAAAGACAAAAGTACAATACACTTTACACGCCACGAGGCGGTGTGGCTTCGTCACAAGATCCGAGGAACTTCGATAAATCTAATACCGTAGTTTATGATTATGGTCGAAGAAACATAGATGTATCAGAAACATACGGTCTTTGGGAGATCAACACGGCGCTTCGTGGACTTCTTGCGACAAGTATGATTAAATCGGTTGCTGGAGAAACCATAACCTTTTACGACGAAGTGAACGATGAATATATAGACATTGATATCCCAGAAGAATGGTATACAGACGGAGAGGGGCTATTGTTTTCTTGGCCTTATACACAAGAAGAGAACATAACATTGGAAATTGTACCGCAGTTTTCTTTGTCTGATGCTCATGACGCGGTTTTCTGTCAGGTTCATTATAAGACGATTCCAGAGTCTGCTAGGTTTGAAGTAACAAGAGAAGACACAAGTGAAATTATGAAATATTCAGAAATGCTGACAAACCAAAAAAATAGGATTGTAGACTCAACGTCATATATGAATAACATGTACTTTACTATTAACAAAAAAGGTTTATCGAACATGGAGATAAGCCATGTGGTTAAAAACATTGAAGATGCATTTAACATCGGAGATTATATTGATAAGTTTATTGTCACAGAAAAAGAAACAATATTTTATAACGACCATATCCGTTGTTTATATAAACTAAACAAAAACTTTAATAAAACCTCATTATTCACTGGGCTAAATGCGCAGGTAAGACAGTGGGAAGTAGGGGAAAGAGATAGAACGATTGAAAGGCACGTTTCATACAAGGAGTACATAAAAGTTTCTAACGATACAAATGGTTCAAGCGTAACTCACAGTCAAGAAACAATGAGCACAAGTTATTTTCACCAAAACATCCTTGCTCACTTTGACGGCGTCTTCGCCGAACCAGTTGGAACGTTCTTGTATGGTTTCCCGAGTTTCGTATCTTCACCCGCTATAAAGAGTGTTGGCGGGAAAACCTTAACCTTTACAATTGACATGGGCGACAATGTGGCTTCACATATACCACAAATAGAAGAACGGACGTCTTGGTCTATAAGTCAGTTTGCAAATAGGTTGGTTCCTTACGCCGATGAGTTTGCAAGATTCGAGAATATGGAATTATTTATTTATGGTAAAAACAAAACGCTAGATTTCGATCCAGATGATTACCCTAGAATAACTACCCCATCAAACCCCATAGGAACACCAAACTTTAAAATACACAAAGACGGCGGAGAACATTTAAGATTTAACCTTGCATATCAATTTTACACAATTGACGACGACATTACCGTTGGAAATAACTTCGTTGAAAACTGCGGGTTATCTGTAACAGAACCTAAATCACTACAGTTTTTTACGTCATCTAAACCAATCAGGAAAGAACAGCAATATGTAGAGGGCGTTTTACAAGAACAAACACTCAACGTTGATTTTCCTGATTTGCAAGACACATCTAAAACCATGTTTGAAATTCTTAATACGCCCGCTGGCGAGTATAAATCTTGGGGTATTAAAAGCGGAGATGATATATGGTTTGCAAGTAACGGAGAATTCAAACGATTTATAAAGTTTGAATTCCAAAATAAACGAGAGGGTATTGAATATGAATATTTTGAAAGTTAAACCTTTTATCTTATTTGTTTTATTCTTGTATTTAGCATATTTTACGTACAACATGGAATTCTTGGCTGTAGAACTTGCTGATTACTCGGGCTTTGCAAGATTTGGGGGTTTTCTTCGAAGCTCGTTGGCAGAACCGTATCACGTTAATTTTAGGCCAGTATCATTTGTGTTTGCAATCGTCGGTATAGTGTATCTCATTGAAGGTATATACCAATTAAGAAAGAAGTGATTAAATGAATGTCACAAAGATTTATGCGAATTTAGAGGGAACGGAAGTATACGTTGATTACGGGAAGATTAACCGACATTCGGCGGCTACTTCACAGATTCAACTTGTTTCCCCACACAACCCAAACTACGAGGCTACAGTAAGGTTTAAGTTACCTAATGAAAAAACTACCCAACCACTTATTATGACGAACCTAACTGACAGCGCGGGTTCTGTTGTAGAAGAAGAAATCACGCAATGGCACGTAGATAAGGGTGTAGCGGGCTCTTCCGATTTGGGTAGTAAGTGGAAAATTAGAAAAGCGGAGTTACCACAGACCGTTATTTCTGCGTTCTCCGATGTTAGAACAGGCACTCTATTTACCTCGTTTAAGTTAATCGAGTTTAACAATGGTTCCCCAATCGCTGTTTATACAATTGAAACAAGCGAATTAACTGTATACCCAACAATTAGCGAAGTTAATCTTGATATTGATGATAGTGAACTAGCGCAAATTTTTGAGTGGGTTCAAGAAAAAATGTCATTAGACCAAGCCAAGGAATGGTTTTTACAACTTACTGGTGGCACACTAACTGGAAACCTTGACATGGACAACAACGACATTGAATCCGTTTGGAAGTTGGCCGCTAATAACATTGAGTTAGACGGAGAAGATTTAACGACTAAAATCGACGGGATTGATAGCGCTCTTTCCGACGAAAAACTAAACCGTGACGGCACGCAACCCATGCAAGGGAATTTAGACATGGCAAATAATAAAGTTGTGAACGTATTCCCAGCGAGCGCTCCAGCCGACGCAGTAAATAAATCACAACTTGACGAAGTTGATAACACGCTAACAAACGAAAAACTAGCGAGAGACGGCTCACAAACAATGCTAGGCAACTTGAACATAAACAACAATGACATTACTAATGTAAACAAACTATTCGTTAAATTCATTGAATCTATTGAGGAAATAGATAGCAACGGTAATTTGCTGGTAAAATGGAATGGCGAATTAAAAGCCGAGTTTAGAAACGATAAATTCAAATTATACGAGAAACTGAAATTAGATCAAGAAGCGATTGACGGCGTCACAACGATTAACGGAGAAGACTGGGAAGATTTTGTGCAACGAGTGTACGCCCTTGCGGGTGGAATTGTTTTCCGAGGTAAACTTGCGGACAGCACGTACACAACAGAATACATCAACAACGACAAAACGCCATTAACCTCGTTTATTCAAAGTGAATTGTCTCGTTCGCCTGTAACTGGCGATATGGTTAAGGACTATGAGGGTGGAGAATGGTATTTTGGTGATAGCGCTTGGAAATACTTTGGTAAAATTGAAGTAGACCTCGCACCATACGCACTTCGAGATGACGTTATGCTACTTGACGGTTCAAACGCCATGGAAGACGACCTGAACCTTGATGGCAATAACATCGTTAATGTACCTAACATTCTAAATGATTTGGGTACAATATTTAACGCAAGCAACTCAACTGCTACACACGGATTTATCATTGACGGCACGCCATTGTTTAGCGTTGACGAGTCACAAGTTATTTCTGCGATAGACGTTAATATGTCTAACCAAAATATAACAAATGTCAGCGCAATTTATGGTGGCGCCTCTGATAAAATTGATTTCCTTGACGATATAGATCTAAATGACTATGATATTCTTAATGTTAGAAATTTAGAGGCGAGTAATACATATAATATAAGTGAAGTTGAGCAACGCATTCAAGACCTCGCAACCAAACACGGCCTCGAAGACATTGAAATCCGTAAATCCGAGGAACAAGCGTACTTCGAAAACGGAGACACCATCGACATCAGCAAGTTTGATGGCGTTGTCGAAGCGCACGTCATGATTATCAACACCGAAGGCGGACGAAACCGTGTCACAACCGATACGTTCAGACCGACAATGATGGAAATTGGTCGACGTTTCCGTGAGAGCATTCAACAAAGCCCCGCACGCTTTTACCAACTCGAAAAAACAAACGGAGAACTCCAGTTTGATATTGTTGACGATAACGGAAATGTTCAAGCGGCGCACAATGCGATTATGTACTTGTGGGGGTTCAAGTTAAAAGAAGGTCTTGGTTTAATCGACAACGAATATACCATCACCGTTGGCAACGAGAAAGACTTCGAAACACTGAACGAAGCACTTGAGTTTGCTTCAGCACTTTACCCGCTTTTCAAAGGTTCAGAAGAGCCGAAAGTTAAAATCATTCTTGACGACGATTTCGTCATGCAAGAACAAGTGCTCGTGAGCGGTCGTGACTGGTCGTTCATTGAAATCACGAACGAAAGCGGCGCACAACTATCTAACATCACGTCAATCACAGAAGGAAACCAAATTGACGCAGGAACAGCGCAAGTCACAACGCTAACGTTTGACGAGTTTACCGACGGTCATGTTTTGCTTGATAACGGCACCGATAAACACTATTTCTATACAGGCGACGACCCCGACCTCGATGGAACTGGTCACGAGGTCACAATCGGCACCGACGATAACGACACTGCAACCAACTACTCCACCGCCATTGACGCCGTGTCAGGCTTCGGGGCAAGCGCCACAGATAACGTCGTCACAGTCACAAACGATGACGTGGGCGCCGTTGACGCACCAGAAAGCGAAGGTATTCAAGTTAGCGTCACCGAACAAGGTGAAGACGCAACGTATCGTGCTCGCTTCACAATTGGCTCACACTCAATCGCAATAGGCGACAATATCGTAATTCTCGATAGCGTCGGCGATGTTGAGGAACAAAACTACAACGGCTTTCACGAGATCGTCGAAGTAAACACCGACTGGGTAGAAACAAACCTCGTTTATGACGAAACGCTTTTCAGTGTTGAAATGGGCGTTGTTAGAACCGTCGTACCAATTACCATTGACGGTGATTTCCTGAAAAACCAATCCGTTTGGGAAGGCTTCTACAAGCCAGCATTCGGCGTTAAAAATGGCGCACTTCCAGTCATTAACGCTTTCTTTGAAATGGTCTTTGACCAAGAAGCCCCCGACTTTGGGGAATACCTCGACGGTTTCTGCGCCGCTGAACGAGGAATTATTCAGTTAGCACCGTTCGCAGGTATTACAGGCGCAGGCGGTACTGGTATCTACGGTACTCGCTCAAGCACAATCAACGCCAACGACGCAATCTCAACGAACAACGGTCGGCACGGTGTTTGGGCATACGCCGCAACAACCATCAACGCTCGCCGTGTTGTCGCAACGGGCAACGGTTGGAAAGCCCGTGACGCAGAGGTCGGACGCTTTAACACAACCCAATTCGAAAACGAAATCAGCGGGTCAGGCATTGTTGCCACACGCTCCAGTGAAATCAACGCCGACGGCGCCATTGTCACAAACAACTACTCCGATAACATTTTCAGTGAGTACGGCGCTAAAATCAACGCCTCAAACGTTGAAAACTTCGCCTCTGAAGTCGGACAAAACTACGGCTCACGCTTCGGCGGTATGTACGCCCGAAACGACGAAGGCAACGAAGGAATGTGGGTTGACGATAAACGCCTCGCCTTTGAACCGCACTTAAACGAAACACACCCGCACTTCCTCATTGAAGACGCCGAAAAAGGCTACGCGAACCTCAAACGTGGCTTCGGCATTGACGAAAGCGGTCAACCGTACATGGAAATGGCAGTGACCAAAGACACCGTAGTCTACGAGGGGAAAACCCTGCGTGATATATTTGAGGATAATAACGTTACTAAAGCAAGTGATTTTGAAGAAGCTAATATAAACTATTCAAATATCACTATATTAGAGGATAATTTAATAAACGTTGAAGTATTACAAGGTGGTGTCAATAATAGAATTGGAAATACAAACTTAAATCAAAGTGGTAACTATTATTTTGCATATCAAGCATTATCAGATATTGATATTGAT
>PWPY01000187.1 GCA_003558575.1 Desulfonatronovibrio sp. | reverse complement strand
TACAGCAGGATTGGCATCAATTATTTCTCCGCTGTCCCGATCGTGTATGAATATGGCAAGGGGAGACTCCATAAACAATGTTTTAAACATTGCTTCACTTTCCTGGAGTTTTTTTTCAGCAAGAATCTGTTGAGAAACGTCATTTACAGCCATTAACAGGCAGTTTTGGCCTTCAAAGGAGTGATGCTGGACATCATCCTCTACCTTGCCTGTACACCTGACCCAAAGTGAGCCCTGTTTGCAATTCAGCCTGAAGTCCAACTGCTTATGGTATGGATTTTTGAAAAAGGCCCTGAAGCGTCCATGAAATAAAGGTCTGTCTTCAGCAATAATCAGGTCAACCATGGCTTTTCCTGATATCTGGTCTGGGTTTTTTCCGATCATGTCGGCAAAGGTCTGGTTGGTCAGAATGATAATGCCGTTTTGATCAACAGTCAGATAACCTACTGGTGCTTCGTTGTAGAGTTTAGCGAAACGGTCCCTGGCCTGCTGCAGTTTGTTCTGGGCATCACGCAGTTCTTCATTTTGAATTTCTAACTCAATCTGGTAAAGCTGATAATCTTCGATTAAAGCTTTAAGCTGATCCTTTGAAAGATCATCAATGTTCAGATCTGTCTTTGAAATCTTTTTTTTAGCTTTCTCGCGCAAAACTCTTTTTTTGTCTTCAAAATTCTTACTCATGTTAACTTCCGGTTTTTATTAGTTCTGAGTATTGTCAGATTGTTTTTTGGGGGTAATATCAAAGGCGCTTTCAAGTCTTACCATACGGCCATCCACCCATTGGATAGCCCTGTCAAAGCATTGGTAATGTTTATTGGTCTTTTCGCTAAAAAACTCCCAAGTGTATATCCCTGTAGAATTTCCTTGTGCATCCAATAGTTTTTCATTGGTGCAGAAGCTGCATGGACCGTCCTGTCCGGATTGAAGCACTTGCCAGCATTTTTTACCGGAAACATTTCCAAAAATTTCCTGACCATGTTTGTTCATGAAGAGTATCTCATGTGTTTCCATATCCGCGACATAAATAAGAGCATCAATGCTGTCCAAAACAGTTAAAAGTCTTTGGTGAGCAAGTCTGACCTCTTCCTGGGCCAGTTTCTGTTCTGTAATGTTTTCAAAAGTGGCATAGGCCTGATAGGGCAGGTCGTCCCCTGGTCGGAAAAGAGGAATTGCAGTTATGGACAGCCAGATGTGAGTGTTTTTATCCGGATGAAATACCCCCCGTGTGACCGGACCTATATTTTTGCCGGTTTTAAGTGCAATCATGGCTGGATGATCATTTCCCGGGACCTCTGTTTCATCCTCTTTTATCATTTTCCAGCGTGGATCCATGGATGTTTTGCCGCGCATCTGGTCTAAAGACAGCCCCAGGATTTTTTCAGCAGCCGGGTTGGCTGAAATGATTCTGCCGTCAGATGCCTGATATATTACTCCTTGAGCCATGGTTTCAAAGAGTTGGCGATGCTTTTCTTCGCTTACCCTCAAGGATTCTTCAGTTTCCCTTATTCTGGTAATATCCACGAATGAGATTAGTGTTCCAGAAAACACTTCAGGACCTACAACGTAAGGGACTATGCGCATGAGATACCATTTTCCGTCTTTAGTCCGGACTTCATGCTCAGACGGGGTATCGCTATTTTGAACTTCTTTAATTTTTTCCACTGGATCCAGATCCAAGATATGATGGCTAATGTGGATCAGTGGACGGCCTACATCAGTATCTAAAAGCTTGAAAATTTCTGTGATTTTCGGAGAAAAGCGTCGGATTTCCATGTTTTCATCAAGCAGAAGATTGCCCATCTGACTGGCAGACAGCAGGTTGTCCACGTCGCCGTGCAGCTCACTGAGTTCCATTATTTTGGATTGGTACTCAGCATTTACTGAATAAAGTTCTTCATTTGTTGATTGCAATTCTTCATTGGTAGATTGGAGCTCTTCATTGCTGGACATGAGTTCTTCGTTGGTGGCCTGGAGTTCCTCATTGGATGTTTCCAGCTCTTCTACTGTGGCCTGGAGATTTTCCCGGGTAAACATAAGCTCCTGCTCTAAATCATTTATTCTTTGTTCAGCTTCTTGAGAAACATCATAAGTCTGTTCAGCCTTTTCCGGACCAGAGGGTTTCTTGACTTCAACTTCTCCCATAAACAGGACCAATAGTTCTTCCTGCCCTTTTTTACTCTTCAGGGGTTTTATGCGCAAATCAATAAACCTGTCACCATTTTTGCTGTGCACCCTGATATTGGAAAATCTCACAGGCTCTTTCTGGCGAAGTACCTTCTGGATGCCGGTAGACAGGGGAATGGTTAACTCTTTGACCGCCATTCGAGAAATATCCATGCTCAGCTTTCCTGATGGCAATTTAAGATAGCCATCAGTATCCCCTATGACATGCAGCACTTCCATGTGTTCGTTGACTACCACAACAAGTGAAATGAACTCTTCGCTCAAAGTTTCTAATAAACGTTCCAGAAAGGGAGTATCTCCTGCTCGAAGATCTCTTTGTGCCCGGCTGTAACGCAAAGACATGTCTCGATATCTAGTGTCAGTAGGTTGTTGGTTTTCAGTCCTGTTTAATCCTTTTTTGACTCTTCCTTTACTCCGGTAAACCTTGAATTTATGATGCAAAGTCTGGAAGTAATCTTCCATGTCTCCAGTGGTTTCACTGGTTCCCAGGAAAAGGATACCATCAGGGTTGAGGGAAAAGTTGAAAAATTCCAGTACTTTTTTCTGTAGTACCGGCTGCAGATAAATGAGCAGATTTCTGCATGAGATAAATTCGATATTTGTAAAAGGAGGATCTTTAATCAAATTGTGTTGAGCAAAGACAACCATTTCCCTGATGTTTCTGGTGATCTGATAGTTGTCTTCTTTTTTGTAAAAATATTTATTCAAGAGATCTTGTGGTATGTCCGCTATAATGCTTTCAGGATATAGCCCGGTGGCAGCGTACTGAACAGCTTCACGGTCAATGTCTGTGGCAAAGATCTTGAGGTCGCGCATATTGCCGGTTTCTATCATATGCTCTCTCGCTATAATGGCCAGAGTGTAAGCCTCTTCGCCTGTGGAGCAACCCGTTACCCAAAAGCGCATCTCGCGGTTTATGGACCTGTTCAAGACTTCCGGCAGATATTCATGCCTAAGTGCGTCAAATGCATCTCTGTCTCGAAAAAAACGGGTGACCCCGATTAAAAGTTCTTTGAACAGAGTTGAAACCTCTGCCGGATAGTTTTGCATGTAGGCAACATAATCACGTATTTCATCAATTCGATTAACAGACATACGCCTTTCAATGCGTCTGTTCATAGTAGTTGGTTTGTAATAGGTAAAATCTACTTTGAATCTTTCTCGCAACAGGGAAAAAATTCTGGTCAAAGCATCTTCATTGCTGACTACTTTTTCAGTGGTTTTTGTCTTGAGCACATAAGGATGTCTGGCATAGGATATAAGCCGCTCAGACATTTCTTCAGGGGAAAGGATGAAATCCACCAGCCCAGTAGAAATTGCCGCCCTGGGCATGCTGTCAAATTTTGCGGATTTTTCGTTTTGAACCATGGTCATTCCCCCTGATTCCTTAATGGCCCGGACTCCCCGCATGCCATCGCTGCCTGATCCAGAGAGGATCACGGCCACAGCCTTTTCTCCCTGATCATCGGCAAGGGATCGCAGGAAGATGTCAATGGGCAGCTTAAGGACGCCTTTAAGGGGGTCCTGATCACTTAACAGCAACTTGCCATGAAAAATGGTCATGTTTTTTTTAGGTGGGATCAAATATATATTATTGGGCAAAACCTTCATCCCATCTTCAGCTCGATTGACATTCATGCTGGTTTTTTTGGACAGAATTTCTTTCATCAGACTTTTATAGTCAGGAGATAAATGCTGGATCACAATAAAAGCCAATCCGCTGTCTGAAGGCATGCCCGAGAAAAAAGACTCAATAGCCTCCAGTCCTCCGGCTGAAGCCCCTATGGCTACACATAATGAAGGGAGCTGCGGTGATGCATCATGCTTTTTACCAGCAGTATCCTTGGGAAGGTTCGATGATTTAGAGGGCATGATTGTATTCTCCTTGTTCCGTAGTCATTTGGCTTTCTAATCGGTGCATTTCTTTACCCGAGACAAGGTGGTTATTTATCTTTCTCCAGGTACTTTTTTAAGTATTCTACCAAAGACTGATGTTGTTGTTCAAGTTTGGGTATCAAGTCTTTTATTGCTTGCAGATCATCCTTCATGCTCAGGCTTTCTATCTGGGCTGCCACATTCCTGAGGACTGGTGCGGAAATGTTGGCTGATAGTCCCTTGATGGTATGAGCCATTATTTTGAACTGGTCTGAATCTTCAGTTTCAAGTGCTTCTTTAAAGCGGTCCATCCTGTCAGGGATTTCATCAATAAACTGAGAAAGTATTTCCCGGATCAGTTCCTGATCATTTCCAAGCCTGGTTATCAGATCATTTTCATTGAATATGTTCTCTTCCTCATTAGCAGGTCCTGATTCTGTTTCGTGAGAAGCATGGGTTGGACTGAAATTGTGATCATGCTGTTTATTTTTTAACCACTTTGAAAGTTTTTCCGACAAAATTCCTGGTTGAATCGGTTTGACTAAGTAGTCATCCATTCCTGCTTCAATACATTTTTCACGGTCTCCCTTCATGGCCAAGGCAGTCATGGCAATGATGGGCAGATGTGGTTTTTTGGAGTTCAGTTCATTTTTCCTGATGCGCCTGGTGGTTTCAAAGCCGTCAAGTTCAGGCATCTGGCAATCCATGAGCACCAGATGATAATTCTTGCTGCCAAGCATATCCAATGCCTTAAGTCCATTATATGCTGAATCAATATTTTGGTAGCCAAGCTTTTTCAAAACTGTCCGGGCCACCATCTGGTTGGTGGCATTATCTTCAACAAGCAATATGGATTTGTCAGAAATGTCTGTTTTGGATACGTGGTTTGTCAATGCGTCCAAATCATTTTTGAAACCTGGCCCTACAAGTTCTTCCTGGTTGCACTTTTCAAAGACCGCAGTAAACCAGAAGTTTGACCCTATTCCTTCTACGCTATCCACACCAATATCGCCCCCCATCACCCGGACCAGCCTTTTGCATATAACAAGTCCCAGTCCTGTCCCGCCGTACTTTCGGGTAATTGATGAATCTAACTGGTAAAAGGGTCGGAACAGCTCTTTTATTTTGTCTTTAGGCAATCCAATGCCTGTATCCTTTATTGTAAAGCGCAGGAAAATAAGGTCAGTATCCTGTTCATGTTCTTTTTCTTCATGCTGCACATGCAGGCGGACTTCCCCTTCTTCTGTGAATTTGATGGAGTTGCCCATGAGGTTGATCATTACCTGTTGTAGACGGATCCAGTCTCCGCGAATGCACTTGCTTACACCGGAATCAATATCCCAGGAAATTTTCAGTCCTTTGTCAGTGGCCTGGATCTGCAGTATTCTAATAGTATCCTCAATGATGCCTTGAAGGTCAAAATTTTTCTTGTCCAGTTCAAGTTTGCCGGCTTCTATTCTGGAAATATCAAGGATATCATTGATCAGGCTGAGCAGGGTGCGTCCGCTGGAACTGATGGTTGCAGCAAATTCTTTCTGTTCAGGGGTCAGAGTGGTGTTCATCAGCAGATTGGTCATGCCGATGATACCATTCATGGGCGTTCGAATCTCGTGACTCATGTTGGCCAGGAATGCTGATTTGGCCCGGTTTGCCTGCTCGGCCTGCTGCAAAGCCCTGCTCAGCTCCTGTTCGCCTTTCCAGCGGGCCACGTACATTGCAAAAAGGTGGGCCATTGCCCCCAAGGCTTTGAGATCTTCATTTGTATAATCACGATCAGCGTTGGCCACGGAAATTTGCCCGTAAAGTTGACCTTCATAGACAGCGGGTACTGAAAGAAACCTCTCAATGGGGACATGGCCTTCGGGGATTCCCTTGGATGCTGGATGAATGCGGGGATTGTTAGTAAAAAATGGTTCCAGGGTATTAAGACAATATCCCCAGAGACCGGGATATCGACCTTCAGAAGGCGAAAAACAGACATTCTTATCATTGACCTGGCATTTGTCCTTATCCATCATGGCTGAAAAGGTATGGATGACATTATCTTTTGTCTTTGGATCAATGGATGAAACAAAACCAAAATTGCTTCTGGTCAAGGTCTGGGCATGTTTCTGCACTGCATCTGCAATTTCGGGCATGGTTTTATCAGGCTGGGTCAGTTCCTTAGCAATAGCGGCCAGGGAACTGTTGATCGCAGCTTCACGCATAATACTCTCATCAGCAGCCTTACGTTCTGAAATATCTCTGGCCACAGCAATGATAAGTTTTTTACCGTCCTGTTCAAAGCTGCGCAAACGTATCTCTACAGGAAACTCTTGGCCGTCAGACTTCGTGTAGATTGTTTCAATTGTTTCCTGGGTTTGATCTCTGGAAATGCGATCAAAGGTTTTGATGAGATCTGTGCGCCCCATGTGGGGGTTTATCTGATAGGGTCCCATGGTCAGCAGCTTCTCCTTAGAGTACCCCAGAGATTTCCAGGCTTCCTGATTGGCATCAACAAAGCGCATGCTGTTTCGATCAATAATAAAAAAGCTGTCTGTACTGCTGTCCATGGCCAGCTTAAAACGCTTTATTTCCTTTCTGGCCTTTGCCTGTTCAGTGATATTAATAACAGCCATCCTTAAATGCGGCTGATCATCCTGATCTTCCCCAAGAGTGGCTATTATCCGGACCCAGACCTCATCCCTGGATGATTTTTTAAGGCGAAGGTCAAATTCCTGAGATTGACCAGATTTGTATAGGTCTCTTATTTTTTTGAAATTTATTCCATGATCATTATCAAGAACAAAGGATGCCCAGGGTTTTTTCAGAAGCTTGAGTCGCGGTTCTTCCAAGAGATCAGCTAAGGCCAGATTGGCGTCAACAACGAGGCCTTTGCTGTCCAGCGTGCAGTATCCCACAGGAGCCCGGTCATAAAGATCAAAATATCTGGCCTTGACAGTTTCCAGTTCATGTTGGGAAAGGCGCAGTTCTTCGTTCTGCATTTCCAGTTCAATTTGATGAACCCGCAGGTTTTGAATCAGTTCCTTGATTTCCTG
>PWPY01000325.1 GCA_003558575.1 Desulfonatronovibrio sp. | reverse complement strand
GGGGCCCGCCCGTGTGGGGCTTCCACAGTGTCAAGCATGAGATAGTTATATATAAAGACTGAGCAGCCTATTGACCCCACACAGATAGTATCTTCAACCAGGTCCATTTCTTCAAGACATTGGGCAACAAGCTTATGAACTGTTCCGTGATGGCATCCCGGACAATAATGGCTGAGCCTGTCAGCCAGAAGTGATGGTGATTTATATGCTAAAACTTCTTCCATTTTTATCAGCTCCTGAAGGCGTCTTTGATTGGTTGTTCAAAATCATTAGGCGTAGGCAGATTTCCTGGAAGCTGACCATAAAACCCGCTGTCTGCCAGACCGCAGATGGAAAGCCGGACATCCTCAACCATCTGACCCATATTATGTTCAATGGTCAGAAATCTTTTCCCTTTCTCAGCCAGCTCCTGAAGTATCTCAGAAGGAAACGGATAAAGAGTAATGGGCCTGATCAATCCGACCTTATAGCCTTGTTTTCTAAGGCTGCGAATGGTGGATTTTACTATGCGTCCAATGGAGCCATAGGCTACGATTATCAATTCTGCATCATCAATCATAAATTCTTCGAACCGGCATTCTTTTCTGGCAAGCTTGTATTTTTCTTGAAGATTTAAATTATGACCAGCAAGTGCCCCATCTGTCAGGTGCAAAGATTTGAGGACTCTGGGACCTCTCTCACGCGCACCTTCAAGACGCCATGAACCGCCCTCAAAAGGATCAACAGCAAGGGGCTCACGGGGTGTTATGGGTTCCTGCATCTGGCCGATAATGGCATCGCCAAGAATCAAAACCGGATTACGGTATGCAAAGGCCAGCTCAAAGGCCAGAAAGGTAAGATCATATGCTTCCTGAACTGTACCTGGAGCCAGAACCAAGGTACGGTAATCTCCATGTCCGCCACCTTTGACCGACTGAAAATAGTCTCCCTGGGATGGTCCGATATCTCCCAGACCCGGGCCTCCACGGTTCATATTGACAATAACGCCTGGCAATTCACTGCCAGCCATATATGATATCGCTTCCTGCTTAAGGGACATGCCCGGGCTTGAAGAAGAGGTCATGGCTCTGATACCACAGGCAGCAGCCCCCAGGAGCATATTTGCCGCAGCCACTTCGCTTTCAGCCTGAACAAATTCTCCACCTGCTTCAGGCATGGCTTTGGACATGAATTCAGGGATATCATTCTGAGGAGTAATGGGATAGCCAAAATAACATTTGCACCCTGCATCAAGGGCTCCCTTTGAAATGGCTACGTTTCCCTTAATAAATATTCTAGCCATTGGCATCCTCCAGTACTTCATCTTCCTGAGACTTTTTTTTGGTCCGGTAAACAATTACTGCCTCATCCGGACAAATTTCAGCGCAAAACGCGCATCCTTTACAACCTTCCATATCATCATTTTTGACACAAACGACTTTATATCCCTGCTTATTGAATCTATCCGACTGAACAAGAATTTCAGTGGGGCAGACCAGAGTACAGAGAAGACATCCCTTGCATCTCTCCTCCCGAAATACTACTCGCGACATTGATAATACCTCGATGTTTTATTGGTCAAATAAAATACAGCCTGACCTTAAGAAAGTGCTTATTAGACCACAGGCCAGCCGCTGTTTTGTTCCTACCTGATTAACATGGCATCACCATATGAAAAAAAACGAAACTTCTCGTTTCTTGCCATCTGGTAAGCCTTGAGAATGTTTTCCCTCCCGGCAAGAGCTGAGACCATCATAATAAGCGATGAACCGGGAAGGTGAAAGTTTGTGATTAATTGATCAACAATTTTAAATTTATACCCAGGATAAACAAACAGATCCGTCCAGCCGCTGTAACTGTCCATTCTGCCCTGCAAGCTGATAACGCTCTCCAGAGTTCTAACGGTTGTTGTACCTACAGCGACAATTTTATGACCTGCATCCCTGGCCTGCCTGATTTTACTTGCAGCATCCTGCTTTACTTCAATATATTCAGGATGCATCTTATGTTCTCTGATATCCCTGACCCTGACCGGACTGAAAGTACCATAACCAACATAAAGGGTAACTTCAGCCCAGCCAATCCCCAGTTTACTTAAATTTTCCTTAAGCTCTGGAGTGAAGTGAAGCCCGGCTGTGGGTGCGGCCACAGAACCAGCCTTTTCTTCTGAAGAATAAACTGTCTGATATCTTTCCTGATCAGATTTATTGTCTTCCCGTTGAATATAGGGTGGAAGAGGAACCCGGCCATGATCGATAAAATACTTTGCCAGATCTCCTGTCCAGAGTAGCTCTCCCTTAGTTCTGCCCATAGGTGCGTTTTCCAGAACTTTAAAACTCACGTTCCCGGGAAAAAACAGTTCATCTCCTGGCTTGGGTCTTTTGGAAGATTTGATGAGACACTCAATATCTGCTTTTTTCAAAGAGCCATAAACCTCAGGTTCAATCAACGGTAGAGGGGTTAAAAGCAAAAACTCAACCTTTCCTCCGGTTTTTTTAGAACCTGTAAGCCTGGCAGGGAGAACTCTGGTATTATTGACTACCAGCAAAGAACCAGAAGATAAGTACTGACCGATCAGTTCGAATCTGCTGCTCTCTGTAGATCCTGTCTTTTTATTTAGAACCAGAAGTTTGGAGTCTTCCCTTTTCTGGCTGGGGTGCTGGGCTATGAGTTCCTGTTCAAGCTCAAATTCATAACTGCTGAGATTATAATCTGCAAATTCGGGCATAGCAGGTATGTTTATGATATTGCCTGAAAAAAATCCATAAAGTTTATTAGAGTTGAAAGTTTTAAGTTAGAAGCGTTCCACCCGGGCTCGCCCGGTTGCGACGCTTATGAATTTCGAGCTAAAACACAAAAAGCCCGCATGGAAAAACATACGGGCTTTTTGTTCAGGCATATTTCAACTGCCTGCTATGCCTGGTTCTTCATCTCCTGAACAAGAGCCTGCAGTTCACTGGCCTGTTTGGCCAACTCACTGATGGCCTGGGCAGATTGACCCATTACATCTGCAGTTTCTCCTGCAACTCTGTTAATATCATCAACTGAACGGTTAATTTCCTCACTGGCTGAAGACTGCTCTTCTGAAGCAGTAGCAATTGCCCTGACCTGATCAGATGATCTTTCAGCAAGGGTCACAATCTCTTCCAACTGCTTGCCAGAACGGCTGGACAAATCAGTAGCTGTTTTTACTGAATCCACTGTTTTATCCACGCTTTTGGCGTTAACTTTGACATCTTCCTGGATAGCCTGAATGGAATCGCCAACTTCCTTTGTGGCGTTCATTGTTTTTTCAGCCAGCTTTCTGACTTCATCTGCAACTACGGCAAATCCCCTGCCAGCCTCACCAGCCCTGGCCGCCTCAATGGCCGCATTCAAAGCTAAGAGATTGGTCTGATCAGCTATATCCTCAATCACGGTCATAATACGACCAATTCCTTCTGCCCTCTGTCCCAGACCGGAAATCTTAGACTTAAGCTCTTCAGCTGCCCTTTGGACCTGCATTATAGCTTTAATGGCTTCCTGAACTGTCTTTGAACCCTGCAAAGCATTGTTCTGAGCCTCTTCAGAATACTCAGCTGCCTGGGAAGCATTTTTGGCCACCTCTAAGACTGTGGCATTCATTTCCTCCATGGCAGTTGCTGTTTCCTGAGTCCGCTGCTGTTGATCTTCAGAACCCCGGCTTGCCTGTTCAACCTGAGCTGACAACTCTTCTGATGCTGAAGAAATGCTTTCAATTATATCATTGATCTTGTCAGCAGCATCAATCATCCCCTGCTTTTTGGCCTGTTCAGCCTGCTTCATTGCCTCTTCAGCTTTTAACCTGAACTCCTCAGCCTTTTCAGTCTCTTTCCTGGCTTCTTCAGTCTTGTGTTCTGCCTCAGCAATTTTTACCTTCAGATTATCAACCATTTTCTGCAGACTGCCACCGAGATCCTGCATTTCATCCTTAGTGGAGATTTCAAGCTTCTGCTCCAGGTCACCTTTGGCAACTCTGCCGGCAAAACCCAGTATTTTATTTAATGGATTCATTACTGCGTATCTGATGGAAAGCTGACCTATTACCATCAACAATACCAGAAGAACTGCCATAATGGATAGAAGGGTAAGGGTAAGGTTGCGGATAAGGGCCTGCTCGGTAGAGGTATCCAGCACGTAAGCCATTACACCCACTTGATTACCGGTAAAATCTTCAATGGGAAAAACAGCGAGTGAATAATTTCCTGCTGTTTCCACTGTCAGCTCCTGAGCCCCCTGTTCCAAAAGATTCCTTGTAATTAGATTGTTAACCCTTGGATCATCTGTCCCTGAAACTTTCACAAAACGATTATCAATAATGGGATGACGGGATTCATCCTGAAGTCTCTGGGCAATATCCAAAAGGTCATGATTCATATATAATAGAAGATCCTGGCCTTCACCAGCGGCAGCAGCTTCAACAATAGGTTCAAACTCAATGAGCATTTCAACGGAACCAAGCTGTTCACCTCTGGGCGAAGTAACTGGCAAAACATTACGCACAGTAAAGCCGCCACGGCCAATCTCAAGTCCCTGAGCTGCATTTCCTGTACGGTTGACATGCATTACTGTCTGCCTGAACTCAGATATATCATCGGACTCATCTATCCACTGACCATCACGAATAAAATTTTTCTCCCTCCATAACCTGACTAAGCTTCTGCCATTGGGAAGATGAAAATGAATCATCAAAGGCTCGCCCCTGATGGCTTCAAAACTGTCTAACATATCTCGCAGAACATAGCGCAGCATTTCCCTGGCATCCTGGGATTCCGCAGAAGCTGGATCATCAATATTTCCAGAAAGTGCAACCCTGTAAGCTTCGCTTACTTCAGGAAGCCTGGCAAAAAGGGCAGAAACTGATTCTGCCTCCCGAAATGACAATTCCATGGAAGAGCTGATCTCTTCCATCTTACTCTGACCTATTTCGGTTATGAATTCATTGCTGACCCTGGTCAACTGGTGATTGAGAACCCAAAAAATGACCAGAATAAGAGCCAACAAAGCAATTACCATGGGGATAAAAACTTTCCCCCTGACCTTAAAACGCATGCCAACCTCCTGAAAGATAAAATAGCATTAATACAATTGATACAAAAAAATCTTATACATCCAACACAAGTGCTTTCGAAAAAGCAACTATTTACCAGTCATCACTGAAAATCATAAAAATATTATCGGCCAAAAATTAATTATTCTTAGAGCTATTAGACATCGTTCCTACAACTCTGGCTTGAGTAAAAATTAAACAGTATGCCTAACAAAACCGCAACAGTTAGCTGACTAACAAAAGAAGCTTGAGTCCCAGTTAGACATTAACCCATAGTAAATAGTTACTAAAAACAACATTTTTTTTAAGTTTAAACATAACTTATTATATTTTTTTTGTCTATATAAAAGCATTTTTGCACAAGCAGATTTCTTGAGATGGAATCAAAGATTCTTCCGCTCAAAAGCTTGCCTGACAGGACATGAACAGGTAGTTTTCGTTTTGTGGACAGAAAAAACTTAACTCAAGCTCAACAAAAATTTCCATGCAGGAACCTGTTTATATCAGGATGGGCTGGATACAGGTATTTTTTTCCGACTATTTCCAGCAGTTTTAACTATATTATTCCTTTTGAAGAAGAAACAAACTCAGGACTTGAACTGAGCATTAAACAAACATGGGATATTGTTGCAGCCTGGTCTCTCGGGGCACATTTATGCCTGAAAAACCTGCACAGAATCAGAGCAAGAAAACTTGTACTCATTGCCCCTTTTCTGGATTTCTGTGCTTACAACCCAAAAAATAATGTCTTAAAGATGATCTCTGGGTTAGACCAGAACCCAGAAGCAACTCTTGACTGGTTCTGGAGACTCTGCGGCATAAAGAATAAACCTGATATGAAAATCAAAAATACGGATGGATTAAAAAGAGGCCTGGAATTTATTTTAGATTCCAGAGTACCCTTAGACAGACTGGACTCGTCAATCTCCACTATAATTGTTCACGGACATAGTGACAGAATTGTCCCCATGAAAGCTTCCCAAACCATAAAGACGCGCATGCCTCAGGCATCCCTTGTCCTTGTTCCTCATCCACATTTTATTCCTGAACAGGAAGTACTGAAAATCATAAATCATGCAGAGCCAGATTCGTAAACATTTTGATCATTCAACCTCTACCTACAGGGCCAATGCAACAATCCAGGCCAGGGTTGCTGAAAATTGTGCCGGTAGAATCCCTGAAATAAACTATCCTTTGGTTCTGGAATTAGGTGCTGGAGGAGGGCTGCTTACTGAATATTGTCTTAAAAAAATAGCTCCATTAAAACACTACTTCACTCTGGACCTCTCCCTGGAAATGCTCAAGCTCACTGCCCAGGATAAAGTGTTTGCTGTTCAGGGAGATGGTGAAAATCCACCATTCAGAGAGCAGAGCTTTGATCTACTCGTAAGTTCTTCAGCCATGCAGTGGTATTCATGTGGTGCTGATTCCATTCTTGCCAACATAAGCCTTCTAAAAGATGAAGGATATTTCTCGCTGGCATTTTTTGTCAGAGGAACCTTCGATGAAATGTCCCATATAAGTTCCTTAACCGGGTTTGCTTCAATATACCCTCTGCCTGAGGAGTATCAGTGCATCAAGACTCTCAGTCAAACTGGGCTGAACCTTGAAACGCACATTGAAACATATACTGTTTACTTTCCAGATGTAGCAAGTTTTCTCAAAAGCCACAAAAAGACAGGAGCTACTTTTACCAGAAAGGGATCTGGGTTTGGCAAAAAAAAATATGCTGATTTCTGTAAAAAGTACCAGGAAATTTATGGAGGGGAAAAAGGAATCCCTGTTTCATACAGGGTTCTTTATATGTGGGGTCAGAAACTAAAAATCCGGCTCAAGCCCTAAATCTTTAATCAGTCTTAGATCTTCATCAACAAGACGCCCTTCCCGCGTGAGATAGTTTCCGGTCATGATCCCGCTGGCTCCAGCCATGAACACTAAGGGATGAAGTTCTCTTAAGTTCTGAACCCTTCCGCCGCAGATAATTATTTCCTTGTCAGCAAGAATAAAGCGCAGAAGGCAGATGATCTTAAGACATCTCAAGGGAGTAAGCCTGGGCATATTTTC